>JAFSFF010000174.1 GCA_017435375.1 Thermoguttaceae bacterium | reverse complement strand
CGGCGTCTCGCGTCGCGGGCGCGGCGGCTTCGCCGGTCGACGGGAGCGGGTCGACGGGCTGTTCGAGGGGCGCGGCGTCTTGCGTCGCGGGCGCGGCGGCCTCGTCGGCGGTCGGTTTGACGAAAATCGCTTGGGCGATCATCGACGAATCTTCGTTATTTTGGGAAACGAGGCAACCTTTTTCGGTTTTGTCGAAGCCGACGGTGATCGAGTGCGTCTCTTGCGGACTCAACAACGCGAGGTAAGCGCCGCCGTCTTGATTCGTCGCCAACTCGGCGAACACCGGGCTTTGCGCGTTCAGCGGGTCGTCCGGAGTCGCTTGCAGCTTTTGTCCGAGAACGCGAAACGCGCCGATCTGTTCCGCGAAAACGCTGTTTTGGGCGGAAATCGAACCGCCGCTTAATTTGATCGTCGGCTCTTTGGTTTCGGGGTCGGCGACGAAAAGAACTTCGTTGACTCGAAGCGCGTCGACTTCGAGACGGTCGAATTTAACGGGCGCGGCGGAGTCGGGCGAAACCGAAGGGGCGTCGGGCCCGTTCGAGTTGAGAAACCAAACGGTTCCGACGGCGGAAACGGCGCCGACGAACGCGGAAATTAAACGGTCGAGGATTTTCGCGGACATAAAACGCTCTCCAAACGACGCGCGAACGTCGTTCGACAATAACGAATCAAGGGAATTTTTACGCGAGTTTAACGTTTTTTGGGCCGAGACGCTAGGGCAATTTCCCGTTTTCAAGATTTTTTTACGTTGCGAACGGCAAGGCTCGCTTATTTGCCTATTGGGGTTTTAGGGCGTTTTCGCGTTTGAACGAGCGGTTAAAATTTAACGGTCGGGCCGACTTTTCGCGGAAGATTTTTCGGATATAATGAAACGTTGAGCGCGGAAGTTGCAAAGAATTAAACGACAAAGCGGAAAAAAATAAGAAAATGAACGATAAATCGAGAGAACGAATAAGAGTAATGGTCGCGTATTTAACGGGCGCGTACTTTATTTGGATGGCGTATATGTTGTTGACGCCGCGACCGGAGGTTCCGTCCGTCGGTTTCGCGATCGAGTTTTTGCACGTGATCGCGTTTTTCGTTTTGGCTTTGGGCGTCGGAGCGGCGCGCCGAAATTGGACGCCCGGGCGTTGGCGCGCGCTTTTGCTTCTTTGGGCGGTCGGTTCGGAGTGTCTGCAGATTTTAACCGGACGGTATTTCGAGTCGATCGATATTTTTCAAAACGTCGTCGGAGTGTTTTTGGGGTTGGAAGCGGGACTCTTTCTCGGAAAGCGGACGTTGAAAACGAGCGTCGTCGAAACGGCGAACGAGAGCGAAAATCGCGCCGCTTGACGCGAAATAACGGGGCGGCCTAAGAAATGTTGAGATAAACGGGAAAGACGGCGGAGAATATGGGAACGAGTAAAAATAGCGAAATTAACGAAAGCGGGGGAAACGGCGAGCGAAGCGCGGCGCAAAAAGGACGCGGCGGCGCGGTCGCGATCGTTCCGCGTCCGCCGTTTTCGACGAAAAACGGGAAGACGTTCGATTTTTCTCGCGTCGAGTTCCTGATCGTTCGACGTTCCGCGACGGTCGCCGCTCCCGGCGCGCTTTGCTTTCCCGGAGGGGGGATCGAGCCCGGCGAAAAGCCGCGAGACGCCGTTTCTCGCGAATTTCTCGAAGAGGTCGGGCTCGACGTCGAAGTCGGGCGCTTTCTTGGAAAACGCCAAACGCCGACCGGCGCGCCGCTCTTTTGGTTCGCCGCCGACGCGCGCTCCGACGACCCGAACGTCGAACTGCGTCCGCAACCGGAGGAGGTCGCCGCCGTTGAATGGCGAACGCTCCCGAGTTTGCTCGCCGACGCCGATTTTTTAGCGAATAATCGAGAAATCGTTCGAAAAATCGTCGACGGCGAAATTTCGTTGGCGGAAAGTCGGCGGTTCAAAAAGTCGCGAGAATGAAAAACGTCGCGTTTTTGAATTCTTGACGCTTTTCTAATTGGCGTTTGTTTGGTCGGAGCGGCGAAGGCGTTCGGAAAAACGCGTTAAAATTGGCGTCGTCGCTCCGCTCGTTAAAATTGACGGTTTGCGATCTTTCCGATTTTTCCGGTAAAGATTCTTAATTTTTCCTAACTTTCTAAAATTATTACTTGATAAAATTTTGTCGTTGCGGTAAAATAGGAAGGTTGAATAAACTGAACGGACGGTTTTGCCCGCTCGCAAGCGTCGATTTTAGCGGGAGCGCTGAAATTAACGTCGCGATGAAATTTGGGGTAAAACGTTATTGCGTTTTCGTTCGTTTTGTCGATTTAAAATAACGAAAGGTTATTTATGAAACGCCATCTCCTTTTATTGGCCGCGCTTATTTTCGGCGTCGGCGCTTCGGCTTGGGCCGACGACGCGGCGACGATCGAAGTTTCGAAACCGGCGGTCGTTAGCGAAACGAATATGCCGACGCCGGATAACGGCGAAGAAACCGAAGCGGCCGAAACGACCGTTTCGAACGAAGCGCTCGCGGCGGCTCCGACCGAATACCGCGACTTCGGTCTCGTCGCTCCGGACGCGACGCGTCTTGGCGGCCCGATTCCGACCTACACGCAAAAAGAGAACCTGTTCTGGGAAATCACGCCGTCTTCGCTCGACGTCGATTACATTATGATTATCTCGATCGCTCGCGGGATCGGGGAAGACGCGCTTTACGGCGGTCAATCTTGGAACTTCGGCAACGATATGATTTGGCGTTTCCGCAAAGTCGGCGACCGCATCCAGTTCCTGCGTCGCAACTATCGTTACCGCGCGAACAAAGGCCCGGATACCGAAGCGTTGAAAGTCGCTTTCGCCGACAGCGTCGTCTTCAGCCTGCCGATCGTCGCTCGCGGCCCGCAAGGCGGTTACGTCATCGACGTTACGGGCCTCTTTATGAGCGACACGTTGGCGAACGTTCAATCTAGAGCGTTGGGCAATTTCTCGTTCGACCGTAGTCGTTCGCGTTGGGAGTCGATCAAGGGGCTCAAAGACAACGTCGAAATCGAAGTCGAAGCGACTTACGGCGGCCGTCCCGGTTCGAGCGACACCGTTATCGACACCCGCGGCGTTACGATCAATATTCACTATTCGATCAGCCGTCTGAAGGATACCGGCTACAAACCGCGTTACGCCGACGAACGCGTCGGTTACTTTAATTCGGCGATTTGCGACGTCAGCGACCTTTCGCCGGACGGCAATTTCAAGCGTTACATCGACCGTTGGCAACTCGATAAGCTCGAACCGGAAGCGGAAAAATCGCTCCCGAAAAAGCCGATCGTTTTCTGGCTCGATAAAGCGACGCCGCACCAATATCGCAAACTCTTGCGCGACGGTATTTTGGAATGGAACCGCGCGTTCGAGCAAGCCGGTTTCTACGACGCCGTCGAAGTCCGTCAACAAGAAGACAACGACGAATGGGATCCGGAAGACGTCAACTACAACACGATTCGCTGGAGCGTTTCGCAAACCGGGTTCGCGATCGGCCCGCGCCGCGTCAATCCGACGACCGGCCAAATTCTCGACGCCGACGTCGTTTTGACCGTCGGGTTCCTCACCAGCTGGAATCGCCAATTCGACCT
>JAFSFF010000173.1 GCA_017435375.1 Thermoguttaceae bacterium | reverse complement strand
CGGAAGTGGCGGAATTGGCAGACGCGCTAGGTTGAGGGCCTAGTGGGAGTTAATCCCGTGAAGGTTCGAGTCCTTTCTTCCGCACTAAGCTCCGGAGTCGCGAGATTTCGGAGCTTTTTTTATTTCTTGCTTGGTTTTAACTTCGAAGCCTCCCATTTTCTTTGTCAAAGCGCTCGTTTTTCCCGTTTTTTCGCGCCGTTCGTCGTTTTTTATTGGTTCGACGTAAAAAAAGCGGCTTCTTTTCTCGTCCTTTCGTTTCCGCTTCTTGCCGTCGCGCCAAAATTCGTTACAATGAAAGCGAAGCGCGGTCGCGGGTCGCCGACTCGCGACGTTTTTCCGCTCTTCCTCTTTTGACGCATTTGACGAAAGCGAACGACGATGAAACCGAAAATCGGCTGGATTGGAACCGGAGTGATGGGCGGCGCCTGCGCGTCGCGGTTGTTGGCGGCGGGATACGAAGTCGCCGTCTTTACGCGAACCCGTTCGAAAGCGGAACCGCTCCTCGACGCGGGCGCCGTTTGGGCCGACTCGCCGCGAGCGGTCGCCGAACGGAGCGACGTCGTTTTTTCGATCGTCGGGTATCCGCGCGACGTTCGCGAAATCTTCTTCGGAGCCGACGGCGTTCTTAGCGCTTGGTCGAACGGCGCCGCGTCCGGCAAAATTTTCGTCGATATGACGACCAGCTCGCCGGAACTCGCGGTCGAAATCGCCGACGCGGCGGAGCGCGCCGGATTCGACGCGCTCGACGCTCCCGTTTCCGGCGGCGACGTCGGCGCGAAAAACGGAACGCTCTCGATTATGGTCGGCGGCTCCGACGCGGCGTTCGAACGGTTGGCGCCGATCTTCGCGAACCTCGGAACGAACGTGCGCCGTCAAGGCGGGCCCGGCGCGGGTCAGCGAACGAAGACGACGAACCAAATCCTCATCGCCGGGAATATGATCGGCGTCTGCGAAGCGCTCCTTTACGCTTACCGCGCCGGGCTCGATCTCGACGCCGTTCTCGCGTCGGTTTCGTCCGGAGCCGCGGGAAGTTGGTCGCTGTCGAATTTGGCGCCGCGAATTTTACAGGGAAATTTCGCGCCCGGTTTCTTCGTCGAACACTTTGTCAAAGACTTAGGAATCGCGCTCGACGACGCGGAGCGGCTCCGCCTCTCGCTCCCGGGCGTCGCGTTAGCGCGTCAACTTTATTTGGCGTTGATCGCGCAGGGCGGCGGCCGACTCGGCACGCAGGCGCTGATTAAAGCGTTGGCGACCCTCTCGAACGTCGACGCGTTCGCCGACGACGCGACGCGTTGAGCGTTCGATTCTCGGCGTCCGTCGCTTTCCTCTTTTAATTTCGATTTTCCCCTTTTCCGAAAGGTTTCCCAATGACCGACGAAAAAGACCGCTCGAACGACGTTTGGAACGTCCCGAACGTTTTGACGATGGCGCGAATCGTCCTCGCGCTCGTTATTTTCGCGCTCCTTCCGTTCAAATTTTACGCGACCGCGCTCGCGCTCTTCGTTATCGCCTCGCTGACCGACTTCGTCGACGGCTGGTGGGCGCGCCGTTTCAATCAAAAAACGCAGTTCGGTCGCATTATGGATCCGTTCACCGACAAGCTCCTCGTTTGCGGGACGTTCATTTACTTCGCGGCGATTCCGGAGCTGCACGACGTTCGCCTCTTCGCGAACCCGGACGTTTGCGGTTGCCCGATGGCGAAAATACCGCTCGGTTTGGCGACTTGGATGGTCGTCGCGATCGTTTTCCGCGAAATGTTCGTTACGATGCTCCGCTCGATGGTCGAAGCGAAGGGCGGCGACTTTTCCGCGAAATGGGTCGGCAAGTGGAAGACGACGCTTCAATGTATCGCGCTCCCGCTCGGCTTCGTTTATCTGATTATTTTGGAACGCGGCGGCGAAGAGGCGATTCCGGTCGCGCTGTCGGCGTCGTTCGTCGTCCTTCTTTACGCGGTCGTTTATTTGACGCTGTACTCCGGCTGGATTTACGTCAAAGCCGCGACGAAGCCGGTCGCGCCTCCGACGTCCGAAGCGCCGACCGACGCCGACTGATCCGGCGAGTCGAAGAAGCGGCGTTCGCCCGTCTCGGTCGCCGCGATCCTTATTTCGCAACGAACCCGAAATCGCTCGGGTTCTTTTTTTTCACCTTTCTCGCTCGCCGGTTTTCCGATGAATTTTTCGACGATTTGTTTTTTCGGCCTCGCGCCTCTTTTCGGCGACGCCGCGCCTTGGAGTTCCGCTTCCGTCCTTTTCCTCGTCGGGCCGTTCCTCTATCTTGCGTTCCTCGTCGGCTCGCGTCGACTCGTCGGCGACGTTTTTAGGAACGCGTCCCCGGCGCAATCGCCGAAACGCCTCGTTCCTTGGAGCGTCGGGACGGCGTTCGTCGTTTTCGTTTGCGGCGCGGTTCTTTTCCCGCTCCTCGCCGTCAACGCGATTTCGCTCCTTCCGCCGAGTTGGTTTCCCGACTTCTCGAGCGTTCAAGCCGCCGACCCGAGCGTCGTTCCCGAACTCGCGAACGCCGCCGAACGCGACCTTGCGACGCAACACCCGCTCGCCCGTCTCCTAATTCGTTCCTCCGCGACGCCTTGGGCTTTCCAGACGTTTCTCCTTTGTTTCTTCGTCGCGGTGATCGCCGCGCCGTTCGCCGAGGAGTTCCTCTTCCGCGTTCTCTTCCAAGGAACGCTCGAAAATTACGCCCTTCAAGCGCTCTTGCCGCCCTCCGGAACGCCGCGCCGCCCCTTCGCCGACGCGGAGCCGGAAAACGCCGACGGCGCGGACGCGACCGCCGACGCGCCGCAAAGCGCCGCTTCCGACCTTCTAAGCGCGACCGAATTTCGTTGGACGGATCCGACGACGCCGGCGGAGCGTCGTGTTTTTTACCTCCGTTCGGCGTTCGCGATTCTTATTCCGGCTTTTATTTTCGGCCTGATTCACGCGGGCGCGCCGGAAACGCCCGAAGAGGCGCGCGACCCGGAAACGTTGAATCGTCTCTTCCGAACGATGCTCGCCGCCGGACTCGCGAACGTCGCGACGCTCGCGCTCGGTCTTTTTTTCCTCCGTCGCTTAACCGGCGCGACGACCGGCGACGTCGGGCTCGGCCCCGAATTCACTTACAAAGCCGGACGTTGTTTCTCGTCGCTCCGCCGTTTCGCGCTCGACTTTTATCGGGGCGTCGCCGTTTTTGCGTTTATCGCGCCCGTCGTTTTCGGCGTGAACGCGGCGCTTCGTTCGTTCTTCCCGAACGCGATCGTCGACCCGCTTCCGATCTTCCTTTTCGCGTTGGCCGAGGGCGTCGTTTATTGGCGTATTCGCCGTTACGCGACGGTCGTCGGGATGCACGTCGCGCTGAACGGAACGAGTTTCGCTCTCCTTTGCGCGTCTCTTTAACGGGCGCGGCGTTCGTTTTTCGGCGTTTCTCCGGACGATGTTTCACGTGAAACGTCGTCCGGCTCGTCGGCGAAACCTTTCTTTTCCGCGCTCTTTTTTCCCGACGCAAGAAACGAAAAACGACGCCCGTCGAGAGCGTCGTTTTTTTTATCGTCGGACGCCGTTCCTTTTTTTGCGGAGTCGACGTCCCGTCTTTATTTTATCGGCGACTAGAACGCCAAGGCGCCGAGCGTTTGCGTCGGAACCGTCCCGAGCGCGTCGACGAACGAGTGCCGTTTGCCGAGCGACGGATTCGAGTTAATATTGAACGTTTTCCCGGCGGCGTTCGGGAAGAGTCCGGCGCGAACCGGCGCGACGCCTTGCGCGTCGGAACGCGTTTCGGAGACGTGTCGATAATATTTCAACGCAAAATCGCTCGGGTTGTAAACGTTCAGCACGTCGGTCGGCAGGGCCGCGCCGCGTCCGTAAACGCCCCGCGCTTCAAAGGAGCCGAGGTCGCAAGCGGCGGCGACGAGAATCAACGCGATTTTACGTCCTTCGCTCGCTTCGCTCAAATACGGTTCGGCGACGGCGGCTTGAACGGCGGACGTTTCGACGGCGTTTTCGGAGCCGTCGGCTTTGCCGGAAACCGCGAACGCGAAATCGGCGTTTTCGTCGAATTCGACGTCGAACGCGGCGGCTTGCGCGCCGTTTTGAGCGAGCGTTTGCAACGCGGAACCGACGACGCGAGCGCCGAAACTGAATCCGACGAGCGCGAGATCGGCGTTTTCGCCGAGCCCGCCGAGGAAACGACCGAGCGCTTTCCCGCTCCAATCGGCGAGCGAAGCCTTCGACTGCGCGTCGATTCGAATGCGCGCCGCGTCGCGTTCGGAGTCCCATTTCCAAACGACGAGTCGGAAAGCGCGTTCGGCGCCGACGTTTTTCCGCGCCGCGTCGAGGGCCGCTTTAAAGGCGACGGCGTCGCGCGTCGCGTCGTTCATATCGGTTTGGTATCCGTGCGCGTAAACGACGGTCGCGTAAAAATCGGCGTCAACGTAAAAATCGGCGGCGCTTTTAGCGTTCCAAACGCCCGCTTCCAGGCGATAGAGATAGAACCCGGCGCCCGCTTGTCCGACGATCCAAAATTCGTTTTGGCGAACCTTCGAGACGGCGACGCCCTCCGCTTCCGCTTCGACCGTTTCCGTCGTTTCGTCGGTTCCCGCCGTTTCCGTTCCAAGAGGTTCGACGACGACCGGCTCGACCGCGTCGTTCGCGTCGACGGTCTCCGTTTTCAACGGTTCGACCGCTTCCTCGGCGACGACCGGTTCCGCGTCTAAAGATTCGACCGTTTCCTCCGCGACAACAACCGGTTCCGCGTCCAAAGATTCGACCGCTTCTTCGACGACAACCGGTTCCGCGTCCAAAGATTCGACCGCTTCCTCGACGACGACCGGTTCCGCGTCCAAAGATTCGACCGCTTCATCGACGACGACCGGTTCCGCGTCCAAAGATTCGACCGCTTCCTCGACGACGACCGGTTCCGCGTCCAAAGATTCGACCGCTTCCTCGACGACGACCGGTTCCGCGTCCGACGATTCGACGGCGGAGTCCGCGACGACCGGTTCAGCGTCCGACGATTCGACCGTTTCGTCCGCGACAATAGCTTCGTCGGCAAAAATAGAATCAAGATCGACCGCGACCGGAGCGGAAAACTCGTCCGCAACCGTTTCCTCCGCAACGACAGCTTCCGCTTCCGGCGACTCAACAGCGTCGACAACGACCGCTTCCGGCGTTTCAAGCGCGTCCTCGACGAAAACGTCGTCGAGATCGACCGCGACCGAAGCGGAAACTTCGGACTCAACCGTTTCGTCCGCAACGACCGCTTCAGCGTCCAACGATTCGACCGCAGCGTCCGAGACGACCGCTTCCGGTTCCGGCGTTTCAAGCCCGTCCTCGGCGAAAACGTCGTCGAGATCGACCGCGACCGAAGCGGAATTTTCCTCTTCAACCGTTTCCTCCATAACGACGTCTTCGGCGTCCGACGGCTCAACAACGTCGGCAACGACCGCTTCCGGTTCCGGCGTTTCAAGCCCGTCGGCGGCGAAAACGTCGTCAAGGTCGACCGCGACCGGAGCGGAAACTTCGGACTCAAACGTTTCGTCCGCGGCGACAGCTTCAGCGTCCGACAATTCGCCCGCTTCGTCCGCGACAATAGCTTCGTCGGCAAAAACAGAATCAAGGTCGACGGCGACCGCTTCCGTTTCCGGCGTTTCAAGCGCGTCCTCGGCGAAAACGTCGTCAAGGTCGACCGCAACCGGAGCGGAAACTTCCTCTTCAACCGTTTCGTCCGCAACGACGCCTTCCGCGGCCGACGGCTCAACAACGTCGGCAACGACGCCTTCCGCCTCCGACATTTCAAGCGCGTCCTCGACGAAAACGGCGTCAAGATCGACCGCGACCGGAGCGGAAAGCTCGTCCGCAACCGTTTCCTCCGCAACCGTTTCCTCCGCAACGACGCCTTCCGCTTCCGACGTTTCAAGCGCGTCGGCGGCGAAAACGTCGTCAAGGTCGACCGCGACCGGAGCGGAAAGCTCGTCCGCAACCGTTTCCTCAGCAACAACGCCTTCCGCGGTCGACGGCTCAACAGCGTCGGCAACGACCGCTTCCGGTTCCGGCGTTTCAAGCGCGTCCTCTGCGAAAACGTCGTCAAGGTCGACCGCTTTCAATTCGCTCGCGTCGGCCGCTTCGTCCGCGACGGCAATTTCAGAATCCGCGACGTCAAGCGACTCGTCGACAAAAATATCGTCGAGTTCGACGTCTTCCGATTCCGCGAGTTCGGCGACGGCCTCTCGCTCGACCGCCTCTTCCGAAACGACGTCGTTAAGATCGACGGCTTCCGACTCCGCGACCGATTCAAGCGCGACGGCCGTTTCCGGCTCGTCGATCTCGACCGACTCGTTTGCAAAAATATCGTCGAGTTCGGCGACTTCCGGTTCCAACGCGACTTCGCGTTCGATCGTTTCGTCGGCGACCTGCGTTTTATCCGATTCCGCGACGTTCGTTTCAATCGCGTCGATTTTGACGGCGCTTTGCGCGACGCTCGCCGAACGCGACGACTTCCTATCCTTAGGGCCGCCAAAAACAAAAAGCGAAATCGTCGTCGCGACCAAAGCGACGATCAAAAGATTCACAAATGTCGAAACGTTAAATCTATGCATTTTACTCTTCCTTTTCGACGCGACGGCGCGCAAAACCGCATAACCTTCCATCTATTATTTTCTTTAACGGCTCTATCGCGGCGCGTCCTCGTTCCCAAAGGGCCGTTATCATTTTCAAGAACGGCTACTTGTCAAATTAAATAAAATAGAGTAAGGTTTCCTATTTAAAAAAAGAGAAAAACAACGCGGCTTTTAACGGTTTTGTCAATTATTCCAACAACAACTTTTTTACCAAAGTCGCGCGAGTCCGCTAGCGAAACGGCGCCGATTATACGGGAAAAACCGAGGAAAGACGAAAATATCTAAGAGAAACAAAAGAAAAAGGACAAAAAAGAATTTGCCAAAACCCAAACTTGGGAGTATCCTAATAAATGTCGCGCGTCGCCGACAAAACCAAACCGCCCCGTTCGTTTCGGCTTTTGCCGCGCGGTTCTCTTCGTCGCCGACGCGATTTTAACACTCAAGACATTATGGTCGTTTAAGCGAGCGCAATATGAAAAAGCCTCTGATCGTTTCCCTTCTGATTCTTGCCGCGACGGCGACTTTCGTCGGTTGCAAAAGCGGTTTCGGCAGTTGTTTCACCCGAACCGGTTCCCGCGTCCCGACGAGCGCGATCGCGGAAACCTCTTCGACCGAGGCCGTCCCGACCGCCTACGACGAAGTTGTGATGATGCAGACGAGCGGCGTCAACTCCGTGTGCGACCCCTGCGCGCCGAACGCTTGCTCCCCGTGCGACCCGTGCGGTTCCGCTCGCGGCGCTTCCGCCGCTTATCCCGCGGCCGCTTACCCGGGCGTTCAATGATTTGTCGTCCGTAACGCAAACCGAAAATTAAACGCCGAACGTAAAACGTCGTTCGGCGCGCCGTCGAGCGTCTTGTTTCGTCGTCTTTTCTTGTCGTCGCCGAAACAAGTTCGCCGTTTGTTTAGGCAAAGAGCGTCGGTTTGTCCCACGTTCTTTACTTTTCGGCCCCCTTTAACGTCGGCAGTCCCCGCTGTCGGCGTTAAAATCGCCGCGTCGTTCGCCGCGCGTCGCGTTCTCCCCCTACCGACGCGACGCGTTTTGCGCGTTATCTTTTACTTCGCCCAACGTTCGACGCGGTTTTTCTTTCTCTTCTTTTTCTTTCCTTGCGTCGTTTTCTTCGCGTCGAGCTAGAATCTTACGACCGCCGGTTAAAATAGCGGAATTTTAACGATTATACTAAATTTTATCGCTTGGCGTCCGATAATTTCTATAGGAGCGAACGCGCTCTCTTTTCCTCCCCCTCTTTTCTTTTTAGACAGGCAACGCATGACGACGTCCAATAATGTCGCGGAACGCTCGCGCCAATCCGCCGTCGACTTAGGTTTTTCGCGTTGGGAAACGACCGCTCTCGTTCGTTCCGACGCCGAATACGACTTTTACATCGCTCGTCCGCGGAATTCGCGCCTTGCGCCGAACTTCATTCTCAAAACGACGACCGCGCGAACAAGCGGTTCCGTCGTCGGCGCCGCCGCGATCGAACGCGACCGTTTTCTCGGTTCCCTTCTTTCTCCTCGTCTCCTTCCGACGGTCGATTTCGCTCGCCCTCGTCTCGTTTCCGGGACGCGAGCGCGACGCGGTTTCGTCGTCGTTCCGATTTTTTCCGGTCAAACGCTCGAAACCCGTCTCGCCGCCGGCGAAACTTTTTCTCCGCAAACGCTCGACGCGCTTTTCGCTCAACTCGCTTCCGCCCTCGCCGCGCTTCACCAAGTCGGCTGGGTCGCCGGCGAACTAACGCCCTCCCGCGTTCTCCTCGCCGATCCCGTCGACCGCTCCGCGCCGCCGACCGTTACCCTCGTCGACTTCGCCGACGCTCGACGTTTCGAACGGCCTTCGCTCCTCGTCGACGCGCCCCTCGGCGCTCGATTCGATCCCGACTTCGCGCTCCCGCCCGACGTTTTCTTCGACCCGACCGCTTCGCCCAAACGCGATTTCCATTCGCTTCGCCGTTTCGTCGAGCGATTAAAAACCGCGCCGGCGTCGTTTGCCCAATAAAAAAAAGCCGTCGAGTTTTCCCGACGGCTTTTCTTTTTTCCTGTTTTCTTCGCCAACGTTAGTTCGTCGACGTTCCTTGCGCTTCGCGCCGCGCTTTTTCTTTATTCGCTTCAACGAAAAGCATCCGCAGCTCGTGCGCGACGTTTTCGAGCGTTCGCGTTTCCATTTCGGTTCGGTTTCCGGCCGTTTTTTCCAACAAAAGGTCGACCGCGTCGATAAAATACGCCGCCTGATTCATCATAAAAACGGATTTTCCGGTCATCGGGTTCGGCAAAATCCCCATCGAAACCATCGCTTGTTGCGCGAACGTCGTCGCGATCGTTACCAACGTCGGTTTCGGCAACGGCGCGTTGAAATCGAAATCCTCCGTCTTGCCGTCGCGTTCGCCGCCGCAACAACCGCCTTCCGCGCCGTTATGTCCGCCGCTACAACAACCGTCTTTTTTCATTTCGTCGTTTTGTTCGCTCATTTTTCTCGACTCCGTTTCGCGCTCTCGTTATTCTCGCATTACGTTCCGACGCCGCGTCGGCGTCGGCGCGTTCGACGTCGAACGCTTTCCTTCATTATATCCCCGAAAATCAAGAATGCAAATAAGAAAATCGAAATGTTTCACGTGAAACGTCGCGTTCCCCGCTTCCCAAGCGACGCGCGGCCTTTATAATAAAGACGTCGTTTCTTCCGCTTCCTTTTCCTTCTCCTTATTTTCGCCCCGCCGACAATGACCGCTTTCCCCGCCCCGCCCGACGCTGAAATCGCCGCCGCCAAAAAAGCGCTCCGCCAAGAGCTAAAACGCCGACTCCGCGACCTGCGCTTCGACCGTCTCGCCGTCGCCGCGCAAATCTTCCGCAATCTCGAACGTCTTCCTGAATTCGTCGCCGCGCAAACGCTCGCCGTCTACCTCGATTTCGGTTTCGAAGCGCCGATCCGCCCCTTCCTGCCGCGACTTTTCGAGCGCCGCGACCGCGTCGTCGCCGTTCCTCGTTGCGTCGAGCGAGAACTCGAATTTTATCGCCTCGACCCGCCGCGCTTTCTCGACGCCGCCTTCGCCCCTCTCGCCGACCAAAACGATTTTCTCGATCGCGACGCTTTTTCGCCGGAACGCGCCTTTCGTTTATCCGACTTAACTTCCGGCGCGTTCGGAATTTGGGAGCCGCTTCCCAATCCGTCTCGTCTTCTCGCTCCCGCCGCCTTCGACCTCGTCCTCGTTCCCGGTCTCGCGTTCGACCTCGACGGCGGGCGACTTGGTCGAGGCGCCGGATTTTACGACCGTTTTCTCGCGACGCTTCCTCCGAAAACGCGCCTCGTCGGCGTCGCGCTCGACGAACAACTCGTTGAAAAAACGCCTCGCGACGCTTTCGATCTTCCGGTCGACGCCCTCGCGACGCCGACGCGCTTAACCGTCTTCTCGAAATAACAACCTCGCGCCGCGTTTGGACGCTCCAACGCGGCGACTTTCTCTTTATTCTTTTTAGTTCGCGTCGTCTCCTCTTTTTTTATTTCACGTCTAGGTTTTTCCCCTCTTCCCGCTTATTTTCCAGAACTTTAAAAAAAATCCTAAAAATCGGCAAATTTCACTAGGATTTTTCGACAAATAAGCTAAAATAAAATAAACGAACGTTCTCGCGATATTGAAACCGCGCGCGTTCCAAGTTACGCAACCGTCCGTCGCGCTCGACGGCGCCACGAAAAACCAATTAGAAAGCGTCCTTATGCTCAAACGCGTTTCCCTTTTAGTTCTCGGAGTCGCCGGCGCCCTCGCGTTGGAATCGACGCCCGTTTTCGCCCAAACCGCTCCCGCCGCCGCTCAACCGGCCGCCCTCTCCCTCGACGGAATTATGGGCGAAGAAGCCGCGCCCGCGTTCGATAAATCGATCCTCGAAGCGCCGAAAGACGCGACGCCGGACGAACTTTTCGATTTCGTCGATTCCCTTCAAGAAAAACTCCCGCAACCGAAATCGCAAGAAGAACTTTACCAAATCGTCGACGCGCTTTCGGAAGCCTATCTTAAAATCGCCGACCAAATTTTGGCCGCGAAAGATTTGACGCCCGAACAAAAAGATCGCGCGACGCAACTGAAAGTCGTCGCGCTGACCAGCCGCGCCAACGTCGACCCGAAAGCCGCCGACGCGTTGAACGCTCTCGTCGACGAAACGCTGAAAAACGCCAAAACGACCGAAGAACTCGTCAAAGCGTATCAACTGAAACTTCAAGTGCTCGACGCTAGCGAAAAAGACCCGACGGCGAAAATCGACGCGCTCGCCGACGAAATGCTCGCTCGCGACGAAGAAGACCTCCAAGTTTTCGCCGTCGAAGTCAAAGCGCGCTCCTTCTTGACCGCGACGCAAACAACCGGCGTCGTCGACCCGTCCGTTTTTGAATTCGCCGACAAAATCGTCGCCGATAAAAAACGCGCGACCGCCGTCGTCGAAAAAGCGCTCGAAATGAAACTCGTCGCGCTCGTCGTCGCCGCCGAACTCGAAAAAGAAAAGGGCGAAAAAGCCGACGCGAAATACGCCGACGACGCCGAAAAACTTTTCGCGCAACTCCTCGACGGCAAGTACTCCGCCGCGACGAAGAAAACCGTTTATCAACTGCGTCTTCAAACGCTTCTCGAAGCGCATAAGCAAGGCGCCGCCGACGCGACCGCGAAACTCGAAGATATTGTCGAGCGCCTCAAGAAGGAAAACGACGCCGAACTGCAAAACCTCGCCGTTTCGGTCAAAGGTCAACTCTTGATCGACGCCGCGCAAAAAGACGAAAAAGCCGTCGACGCGCTCGATAAGTTCGCCGACGAAACGCTCGCGCTCGCCGAAGAAAAGCCGGAGCTGAAAACGCAAGCGATCGGTCTGAAAATTCAAGCCTTCACCGTCAAAAAAGACGTCGACGGCCTGTTGAAATTCGTCGACGCTCAAATCGCCGAAGCCGACGCGCAACTCAAATCGCAATTAATGCGCGTCAAACTTTCGTTGATCCAACAAAAAATCGCCGAAAATCCGGAAGCGTTCGCTCAATTTGAAAAGTTCCTTGAAGAAACGGCGAAAGACCCCGCGTTCGAAAGCGCCGTTTCGCAACTTTACGCCGCTCGCGTCGCCGCGCAACTGAACGCGCTCGCCGAAAAAGGCGCGACGCAAGCCGACTTCGACAAGTTTGTCGCCGACTTCAAGGCGGAACTTGAAAAACGTCCGGAATCGATGACCGCGTTGCTGATGGGACGCGCCGCGCTCGATCAAATCGGCGAACAACTCAAGAAGCCGGAACTCTTCGTCGAAACGTTCGACGCGATTATCGCTTACTGCAAAGCGTCGAAAAACGAAACGCTTCAAACGCTCGCCGAAAACCTCGAAGCGTATTCCGCGCAAATGCGTCAAATGGAAGAACAACTTAAAGCGGAAGCCGAAGCCGCTCCGGAAGACGCCGAAGCGCCCGCCGACGCGGAAAAATAATCGCGCTTTCCCTTAACGTTCGTTTCGCGCAAACGAACGACGCCGATAAAAAAACCTTGCGACGCGAATCGCAAGGTTTTTTTATTTTTCGAAAACGCGCTGCGAAAGCCGTTAAGCGGCCGGGCGTTCGAGACAAAGCGCGCCCTCGTCCAGCGTCGTCTCAAATTCAAACGTTTGAGCCGCCGCAACGTTCTTCGCTTCGTCTTTTTCGCGCAACTCGGCCCGCAAAATCGACGCGTTTTCCGCCGCGACGCCAATTCGCACCTTATTGCCGCAAATTCGAACGACCGTTACAACGACTCCGCCGCCGACGCAAACCGATTCGCCCTCTCGTCTCGACAACACCAACATACCTACTCCTTTAATTTTCGCGGCCTATCCTTAGCCTTGTTCGACGCGGCGCGTCGATCGTTCTCGCTTCCGCGCTCTTTCCTTACATCGAAAAGAAAACGCCGAAACTTCGCGGAAAAAGCGAAAAAAGTTCCTTTTTTTCTTGGCGGCGCGTTTTTTTTAAGTTTCCGACGCGATTTCGGAAGGTTCAAGCGCGAGCGGCGAATCGTCGAGCGTCGTTTGTCGATACCGTTCGCCGCGCGGGCCGTAAAAAAAGACGCGGTTTTTTTGTCTTTCCCAAATCGCCGTAAAATTAACGGTTCGCGGCCCGTGTACGCAGAACATCATCCCGCAAACGTCGCCGTTATTCCGGCGAATCTCGGTTTCCGACGTGGGAAAAGCGTCGGTCAAGAGTTCGTGATCACTACAAAGCGTCGCGTACACATACTTTTGTAATTCTTCGACCGTTTTAATCGAAGAGATATTGTTGCTAACCATATTCCTAAACGTAAAACTAAAACCAAGGGGGGAAGTTGGAGAGAAATTGGGGTTTCCTAGTTTCTCGCCAACCCAAGCTAGCATAGACAAACTAGGTAAAATACGCAAAATTTCATCATCCGATATTAAAGGTATCGGCCAATAATCGCGGGTTCTTCGACGGTTTTTAAGAAAAAAAGACGCGTTTTTTTACGCGTCTCGCCTAATGCAAAGAATCGAAAAAATCGGCTTTTCACGCGTATTTTGTACGTTCGCCAAGATTAAGAATTTTGCGAACGCGCTCCGGGCCGCCGGTCGCGCGTTCGCCTTTTTTTCTTCAAATTAGAAAAGCGCCGCGTCGTCGGTCGAAAGTCGTTGAGAAAGGATTTCGACGCCGGTTTCCGTTACCAGCACGTCGTCTTCGGTGCGAACGCCGCCCCAACCGGGCAGGTAAATTCCCGGTTCGACCGTTAAAATCATTCCCGGTTCGAGCGACCGTTCGGCGCGCGGGTTCAATCCGCCGAAATCGTGAACGAAACGTCCGATTCCGTGCCCGAGCCCGTGTCCGAAAAAGTCGCCGAATCCGGCGTTCGCGATCGTTTGCCGAGCGATTCGGTCGATCTCGTCGCAACGAACGCCCGGTTTCATCGCGGCGATCGCCGCGTCGTGCGCGGCGAGAACGACGTCGTAAACCTCCCGAAATTTCCGAGCGAATTCGCTTTCGGGCGCGGCGTTCAAACCGCGTTCCGTTCGAAAAGTCCGCGTCAAGTCGCCGACGTAAGCGTCTTTTTTCGCGCCCCAATCGATTAAAATCAGCGACGATTCGCCGACGTTGCGACCGCGCCCCGGAATCGCGTGCGGAAGCGCCGCCCGTTCGTCGAACGCGACGATCGTCGGAAACGCGACGTCGTCCCCGCCGGCCTTGCGCATTCGGTACTCCAATTCGTCGCGCAAATCGACTTCGGTCGCGTCCGGCAAAATCGCCGATTTTAGCGCGCGGAACCCGTCGATCGTTGCGTCGACCGCCGCGCGAATCGCCGCGATTTCGGACGCGTCCTTAATTTCGCGCAACCGCTCGACGTCGTTCGCTCGCGGAACAAATTCGACGTCCGGAAACTTTTCGCGCAACTCGTTAAAGAGCGAAACGGTCGTCGACGCCGCTTCGATTCCGACTCGTTTCGGTCGCCGCGACGAATACGACGAATTCGCGATCGCGCCGTCGAGCAAACCGAGCGTCGTTTCGCCGCTCCGCCGAATCAACGCGTCGAGATCGGGCGCCTCTTCTTTAATTTGCTCTTCGAAGCGCG
>JAFSFF010000172.1 GCA_017435375.1 Thermoguttaceae bacterium | reverse complement strand
TTATATATATTAAGAAATAGTACAACCCCCCTAAAAGTACTACATCCCACTTTCGGGGGGATGTAGCAAATCTTGGGAGTTCGTATATGCGTACCTATGGTTTCTGTGAGTTCGAGCTATTTCAGCTTGCCGAGTGTAATCTAGGTGTAAAAGCGTTTACTCGCGCCCTTGGACGCGCATTCTTGAATTGAAGCGCAATTTTCTCTCCTCCTCGATTAGAGCGTTTTCCGCTCCGGTTCTTTTGTTACAATGCGAGCGTTAGGAGGAACCGCCAAATGAAAACCGCTTGCAATTATCAAAACTTCAACCGAGGTCGACTGGTCGCCGCGTGGATTTGGAACGTCGTTTCGGCGCGACCCGACGGCTTGGAACGCGGACGCAAAACGAGCGTCAACCCGGCGGCGCTTTACCGTCGCGCCGCCGACTTGGGGCTCGACTCCGGCTTTGTCAACCGAACCGCGCGACATTACTTTCCCGACCTCGACCTCCGCGCCAACGTCTGGAAGATTCCCCGCCGCCCTGAGTTTCATCTTTTCGAAAAGGAGGCGGACGGCGAACTCGGACGCGCTTTCAACAATTGGGCGTATTTTCTGTTTGCCAAAGAAGGACGCGTTCCCGTTTCGGTTTTCAAAGATTACGCGAAGCAAATCGGCGTCGACTTCCGAACGCTTCGCCAAACGGCGCGAGCGTTGCGCCTCGACACGATCCAAGGCGACGACGGCAAGTATTACTGGGTAAGGCGGGACAAGTTCGCGTTCTCGGACGTCGTTGGAATCGTCGCCGGAAAGTTGTACGAAAGCCGTTTTGAAAACAACCCGAACAAATTTTTATTCACGCCGCAAAAAATCGTTAGAATCGAGGAGCTGCCGGACGTCCCGTCGACGCGGTTGATCGTCGACGCGGCCCTGAACCGCTTGCTCGCCGAAGGTTTGGCAAAGACGCATATCTTTTTCGACGCGACCGCCAACGAAGACCGCGAAGGATTTTATTGACGCGAACATCGACAAAAACCGCGAAGGATGTTATTGACACGACCGCCAACGAAGACCGCGAAGGATTTTATTGGAGATGAAAAAACAAGAAACGCCCGCTCAACCGAAAGTCGTTCCCGACGCCTTCTCGCGCCCGATCGGAACCGGCAAGCGATCAAAGCGAACGAGCGCGGAACGACGCTTTTCCCGCGTCCGATTGGAACCGTCAAAATAATCGTCGCGCAACCGCCGCCTAATTAACCCGGTTTCACGCTCGATTAAATCTTGCGCGTCCTCTAACGACGGCGCGGCGAAGCGACTGAAAAGCCGGAGCTTTTCGAGCGACGGTTATTTCGACGTCGCCGGCTTGAAACGAGCTGCAAACTCCTTTTCCTAACGCCTCGACGTTCGACGCTCCCAAGTAATCTTCTTTCCGCTTCGATTAGTCCCTCGCGTTCCAACCTCTCGTTTACAATGAGAACGCGAAGGGGCCGCCGCCGTTCTTTAAACTTCGCTTATTGTCGCAAAATCGAAATCGCGGCCCGCGCGGTTCGGCGGTCGAGATAAAAGGCTGGGCGCGGGAAATTTGACGTCGAAAATTATTCTGGTATAATTGGACGCGAGGCGTTTCCGGTTTGCGCGCGAAACGCTCGACTACGGCGACAACGCGTTAAGAATCGGAGCGGAGCGCGACTAAAATGAGTCGAATACTGTCGAAAAAAGAAATGACGGAAGAGGATATTAAGCGCCTGTATATTACTCCGGCGCTTGAAGGGCGTTGGCCCGCCGACAAAATTACGATGGAAACGCAAATCACCGACGGTCGCGTCGTCTTGAAAGGTTCGAAACCGTTTCGCGATAAGCCGAAGCGCGCGGATTACGTCCTTTATTGGCGGCGCGACTACCCGCTCGCCGTCGTCGAGGCGAAGGACAATACGCACAGCGTTTCGTTCGGTTTGCAACAAGCGATCGAATACGCGACGATGATGGACGCGCCCTTTGCGTACAGCTCAAACGGCGACGGTTTCGTCGAACGCGACCTGTTGACCGGCAAAGAACGCGAGTTCGGACTCGACGAGTTCCCAAGCGAAACCGAGTTAGTCGAACGTTTTATACGCGACAAAGGGATAACGCCCGAGTTGGAAAAAGTCGCGAGCCAGCCGTATTACGTCGACCAAAAGACGCATTCGCCGCGTTATTATCAACGCGTCGCGGTCAACCGAACGCTCGACGCGATCGCGCAAGGTCAAGAGCGAATTTTGCTCGCGATGGCGACCGGCGTCGGCAAAACTTACACGGCGTTTCAGATCGTTTATCGTTTGCTCAAAAGCGGCTTGAAGAAGAAAATTCTTTACCTCGCCGACCGCAATATTCTCGTCGATCAGTCGATTCAACAGGACTTCGCGCCGCTCGAAAAAGTCGTTCACAAGATTAACGTCGGCAAGGACGCCAAGGGCGCCCGAAACGCGTTGGCGGCGTATCAAGTTTACTTCGCGCTCTATCAGCAGTTGATCGGCGACGACGAAACCGAACATTTTCGCGAACTCTTCGCGCCCGATTTCTTCGACTTGATTATCGTCGACGAATGCCATCGCGGCTCGGCGAAAGAAGATAGTCGTTGGCGGCGTATTTTGGAGTATTTCAGTCCCGCGACGCAAATCGGCTTGACCGCGACGCCGAAGGAGACGAAATACGTTTCCAACATTAACTACTTCGGCGAGCCGATTTACGCGTACAGTTTGCGCCAAGGTATCGACGACGGGTTCCTCGCGCCGTTCAAAGTCGTCAATATTACGACGAACATCGGCGACGAGTGGCGCCCGCTCAAAGGCTGGCGCGACGCGTCCGGCGAGCTTATCGAAGACCGCGTTTACAACAACGCCGACTACGATTACAACATTGTGATCGAAGACCGCGCCCGCGAAGTCGCCGAAGAGATAACGCGTTATCTCCGTTCGACCGACCGGCTCGCGAAAACGATCGTCTTTTGCCCGACGGAGGACGCCGCCGAGCGAATGCGTCAAGCGCTAGTTAACGCCAACTCCGATATGGTGCGCGAACATCCCGATTACGTCGTGCGAATCACCGGTTCCGACGAATACGGCAAAGGCAAGCTCGACTATTTCATCTCCGTCGCCGAACCGTTCCCGACGATCGCGACGACGTCGAAGCTCCTGACGACCGGCGTCGATTGCAAAATGACGAAACTTATCGTGTTGGACTCCTGCATTTCGTCGATGACGGAGTTCAAGCAAATCATCGGGCGCGGAACGCGAATCCGCGAAAAAGACGGCAAAACGCACTTCGTCGTAATGGACTTCCGCAACGTTACGCGCCTCTTCGCCGACCCCGATTGGGACGGGCCGATCGAAATCGACGAAGGTTTCCAACCCGGGCAAACCGAAACAGTCGAGCGCGACCCCGGCGAAGACGGCGACGAACCGTCGAAGGAAAAGAAAGCGAAACCGATCGTCGGCCCGGACGGTTGCCGCGTCGAGGTAATCTTTAAAACGGTCTCGATTTACGACGTCGACGGCAAGCTCCTGCGTCAAGAGAGCGTCGTCGACTACGCCCGGGCCAACTTGCTCGGCGAGTACGCGTCGCTCGACGATTTTATTCAAAAATGGAGCGCGGAGGAGAAAAAGGCGACGCTTCGTCAAATGATGAGCGAACGCGGCGTCGACCTCGAAGCGCTCAAAGCGGAACAAGGTTTGGCGGAAGCGGACGATTTCGATTTCGTCTGCCATTTGGCGTTCGGACGCAAACCGGCGACGCGTCGGGAGCGAGCCGCGAAAGCGCGTCGACGCGACGTTTTCGCCAAATACGGCGCCGAAGCGCGAGCCGTTTTGGACGCGCTTCTCGAAAAGTACGCCGCCGACGGGATTTACGAAATTGAAGATTTGAACGTGTTAAAATTGGAACCGTTTGCGCAAATGGGAAAACTGACGAAAATCGTCGGATTCTTCGGAGGAAAAGCCGCGTATCTGCAAGCGGTAAAAGAACTTGAAAACGCGATCTACGCCGACGAGGAGGCGGCGTTATAATGGCTCGAGCTTTAACCGGTTTTGTGAAAAGACTTCGCGATATTATGCGTCCCGACCGCGGCGTCAACGGCGACGCGCAGCGGATCGAGCAAATCGTTTGGGCGCTCTTCTTGAAAGCCTACGACGTTCAAGAAGCGCAATGGGAACTCGACGACGATAATTACGTCTCGATTATCCCGGAAAACTGCCGATGGAGCGCGTGGGCCGACAATACGTCCGGCAAGGGGCTCACCGGCGACGAACTCCTCGACTTCGTGAACAACGAGCTTTTCCCGACGCTGAAAAACCTCCCGGTCGACGCGTCGACGCCGACGAAGCAAGCGGTCGTTCGCGCCGTCTTCACCGACGCGAACAACTATATGAAAGACGGCGTGTTGTTGCGGCAAATTATCGACGAAATCGGGTCGCTTAACTTGGACGATTACGAGGAAAGCCGCGCGTTCGCCGGTATTTACGAGTCGATGCTCAAAGAGCTTCAAAGCGCGGGCGCGGCGGGCGAATTTTACACGCCTCGCGCCGTAACCGACTTTATGGCCGAGGCGGTCGAGCCGAAAATCGGCGAAACGATGGCCGACTTAGCGTGCGGAACCGGCGGCTTTATCACAAGTTGGCTGAAAGAGTTAAGCAAGCGGCAAAAGAAGGCCGACGACGTTCAAAAGATCGCCGACAGCGTTTACGGAATCGAAAAGAAACAGTTGCCGTACATTCTTTGCGTTACGAATATGCTCGTTCACGGAGCGGACGAACCGCGGATTTATCACGACAACGCGCTTCTTCGCGATCTCCTCGACTATACCGACGACGACCGTTTCGACGTGATTTTGATGAACCCTCCTTACGGCGGTTCGGAAAAACTGGACGTGCAAAACCATTTCCCGAAGGACTTGCGAAGTTCCGAGACGGCGGACTTGTTCGTCGCGACGATCGCTTATCGTCTGAAGCGCGGCGGCCGGGCGGCGGTCGTTCTCCCGGACGGTTTCCTCTTCGGCTCCGACGCCGCGAAGACGAACATTAAGCGCAAACTCTTAACGGAGTTCAACTTGCACACGATCGTGCGGCTCCCGGGAAGCGTTTTCGCGCCGTACACGTCGATCGCGACGAACCTTTTGTTCTTCGACCGAACCGGCGCGACGCGTGAGACGTGGTTCTATCGCCTCGACATGCCGGACGGTTACAAACATTTTTCGAAGACGAAACCGATGACGCCGGAACACTTTGCGCCGGTTCGCGCTTGGTGGAAGAACCGCGTTGAACTCGAGGTCGACGGCGCTCCGAAAGCGAAGCGGTTCGACGCGGCGGAGTTGGGCGAAGCGTCCGGGTTCGATTGGGATCGCTGCGGTTTCCCGCGTCCGGAAGAGGAGATTCTCGACCCGAAAGAGACGATCGAGCGTTACCAAGCGAAGCGCGCGGAGCTGAACCGCCGCGTCGACGCGACGCTCGCCGCAATCCGCGAAAAATTGGGAATCGCGACGGAGGACGAAGACGAATGACCGCGCAAGAGTTGAAAAACAGCGTGTTGCGTCGAGCGTTTCGCGGCGAGTTGGTCGAGCGTCGCGACGAAGAAGGAACCGGCGCGGAGCTTCTGCGTCAAATCGAAGCGGAGAAAGCGTCCCTAACGAAAGCCGGCAAACTGAAAAAAGAGAAACCGCTCCCGCCGATTACCGAAGAAGAAAAACCGTTTGAGATTCCCGAACACTGGACGTGGGTTTGGTTGCTTGAAGTTGTTCGGTCAGTTGGTGGAAAAGAAAATCAAATTCTGGCGAAAGAAGTAAAAAAAACAGGCGCTTTTCCAGCGGTAAGTCAAGGACAACAACTTATTGACGGTTATTGCGATTGTCCGGAGAAAGTTGTACAAGATTTGCCGTTGGTAATGTTTGGCGATCATACGCGCAATGTAAAATACATTGATTTTCCTTTTGTAATTAGCGCTGACGGCACAAAGTTTATGAAAGCTATTGTCGTTAATCCTAAGTATTTGTTTTTCTGGTTGCTTTGGACGGCGGAACAGTTACGAAATCGTGGATATGCTCGTCATTTTTCTTTGCTTAAACAACGTCCGTTACCGCTTCCCCCGTTGGTGGAACAGGCGCGCATCGTTGCAAAGTTGGAGGAGATTTGGCCGGAAATCGAGCGTTACGCGGCGGCGCGGGACGAGTTGGAAGCGTTGAACCGACGTTTTCCGAACGACTTGCGCAAAGCCGTGTTGCAAAGCGCGATTCGCGGCGAGTTGGTCGAGCGTCGCGCCGAAGAAGGAACAGGCGCGGAGCTTTTAAAGCAAATCGAAGCGGAGAAAGCGGCCCTAACGAAAGCCGGCAAACTGAAAAAAGAGAAACCGCTCCCGCCGATTACCGACGAAGAAAAACCGTTCGAGATTCCCGAACACTGGACGTGGACGCGCTTGGTATCGGTTGCAGAAATTATTATGGGACAATCGCCGAAAGGTGAAGCGACTACCGCTGATTCAAGGTTTATGCCTTTAATTGGTGGAGCCGCCGATATGAAACCAGATTCTTTAACGCCCACTCGTTATACTAAAGAGCCAACTAAAATTTCGAAGATTGACGACGTTATACTTTGTATTCGCGCAACCTTAGGGAAACCTGTTTTTGCTGATAAAGAATATTGCTTAGGGCGTGGCGTAGCGGCTATACGTTCGACGTTGCCAAAGAAATTTATTCGTTACTTTTTCCTAAGTTTTGAACAATATCTCTACGACAAAGCCACAGGAACAACGTTTACTCAAGTAACAGGTACAACCTTGGCAGAAATGCCTTTCCCACTTCCCCCGTTGGCGGAGCAGGCGCGCATCGTCGCGAAGTTGGAGGAGATTCTGCCGTTGTGCGACCGCTTGCGCTAACGCGTTTTGTCGTTTGAGTTTCGAAATCGCGGACGGCGTTTCGCGATTCGGCGTCGCGCGACGTCGGGAGCGTTTGCGCCGTCGCGTTTTGTCGAGACGAGGTTCTAAGCGTAAGCGACGCTTCGCGCCTCGCGTCGCGCCGCTCAAAGTCGAACGCTTCCGCCGAACGCTCCGCTTGCGCCGTCGCGCTTCCGTCGAACGGGATTCACTGCGCAAGCGACGTTGCGGTCGCGCGCCGCGCCGCTCAAAATCGAACGCTTCCGCCGAACGCTCCGCTTGCACCGTCGCGCTTCCGTCGAACGGGATTCACTGCGCAAGCGACGTTGCGGTCGCGCGCCGCGCCGCGACGTCGCGACGTCGGCGTTAACCCAATTTAAACCGCAGGATAGAAAGGACGACGCAATGCTTGAAACCTTCAATTCGGTTTTGCAAGGAACGTTGGGATTAGCGCAAATTTACGAAAAATTTTGGGAAGCTCCGCGTCGTGAAAAGCTCCGAATTTGGGAAACGCGGCCCGAGCTGGAAATCGTCGACGTTCGCCCGCAAACCGCGGAAGAAATCGCCGCCCCGACGAGATACGACGCGGAGGGCTTTTTCGCGAGCGTCGAGGCGCCCGAATGGAGACGCGACGTTCTTTACGCGACGTATCGCCAAGACGATTTCGACGCGAAGAACTGGCGCGGCGTTGTTTTTACGCTCCGCAATAACGGAAAAACCGATATTGACAAACTTTGCGTCGCGAGCCTCGAGAAGCGCGCCTACTCGCTTTTTCCTTGCGATTGGAACTATCCCGCCGCCAAGACGCCGAATCTGCATTATTGTCTCTACGTCGACAAGCCGATTCGAGTCGGCGAAACGCCGACGTTGGCGCTGCGGTACAACGCCGCTTGGCGACGCGTCCCCGGCGTTTATTTGTTTTCGCTCGTTTCCGTCGCCCCGAACCGCGACCGCTATTGGAAACAGACGTTAACGTCGAGTAACGAACCGCTAGACCTCTCCGAAGAGATTTCCCACGACGAGTATCTCGACGAAACCGACGTAGTACGCGCGGAGAAACGCAATTTCGGCCCGAATCGTTGACCGCCCCGCGAAAAGGGCGCTAAAACGCCGTTTATAGAGAAAACAATGAATTCCGATTCTGAAAAAACTATGTTTACCGGTTATTTGACGTTTCGCAATATCGATTTTACCTTTACCTTCGACGGCGACGTTTTGCGTTTGATACCGCCGAAAGATAAAGAAAAAGAAATTCTCGAGAGTTGGACTTTACCGTCGCTTCACGGTCTTTTCAATGCGTCAGGTCCGACTAAAAAGATAAACGAACTTCAAATGAAAAAAGCGTTATTAGTCGGACGTCGTTCGGAAAGCGAAAGCGTTATCTTTTTTTTACCGCAACGCAATACGAATATGACGCCTTCCAATTACGATTTTCTCGTAAAAATCGACGCGTGGTTCGAATGCAACGACGAAAAACAACGCATTAATCGTATGACGTTTAGCGCGCCGGAAGTCGATCGAATTTATCCGTTCAATTTAGCGTGGGATGAGAAGTTTCAAACTCGTGAAATACCGCCCAAAAAATTACTGGAGAGCCCCAAACGAAGGTTCTATATCAACCAAAGCGAGAACCGCCCTCTAAATGTCGAGAAGAAACGCGGGAAGAAACATTGGGTAGACGCTTATTTTTTTGTCGAACCTGTTTCCGATTCCCAAAGTAACGTTTTTCGGTCTTTTTTGGCGTTTGAATTTAAACCTACCGTAAATCGTCCCTTCCTCTTTACACTTTGGCGCGTTGCCAAACGCTTTTTACAGTTCCTTTGTTACCGGCGAAACGTATTTCTTCCGGAGGCAAAACTTTTTGGTCCCGATTTAAAAGACAACGCTATTTTATACGTTTTAGGCGAATCGGGGCCCCAAGACGATGAAGCGTTAGAAAAAAATAGATGCGTTAAACAAGCGCATATCGCAGGTTCCGAGGAGAAAATTTTATCGGCTATCGCGTCGTATTTATTAGTCTTTTGGCATTTTCCCGAATCAGGCGTTGAGGGCGGTTATATTGATCCCGGTCGTTTTATCCTAATAACGGCGGCGTTTGAGTGGGAATATAAACGTTGGAAAAAGATAAAACGACCTAAAACAGCTCTTCGCGAGAATATAAAGGAAATATCCAAACTTTATGACAATGTTGTCGGCGCTTTTATAAAGATGTTGTTTCGATGCAACGGGCAAACGTTCGATATTGACGATGTAGCTAACCGCTTTGCCGCTCAGCGCAATCGATACGCGCACGGTAATCTAGACGAATTGTTTGACGGAATGACATTATTTGGCGTTACCTATATGGAATACTTAATTTACGCGATGCAGTTGCGACGGTTCGGCGTCGACGACCTTAATATTCAACGGGCCGTTAACGAATTGTTTGGACTAGGAATGAATCCTGATGCGATGTAACGTCGACGACGCAAGTAACGACTCGCGACGCGAACGGTGAACGTCAAACGGCGGAGCAAGCGTCGACGAAGAATTGCGTTGCGTCGTCGATTCGCCGTCAAACCGGACGTCGCGCCGTTTGGTTTCCGCAAGATTTTGCCGAGAAACGCAACGTCCTGCGGCAGTTCGACTGTAGAGAAACGCGACCCGAGCGAAACGTTCTAACCAAGGCGCGTAAATAAAGAAAGTTGGCGCGCTTTTGCGACGCTTCCGGCGTAACGCGACGGCGATTTGGCGTCGCCGAGAACCCAAAATTTTTCGACGTGTCGCAAGACGCCAAGCTAACGTCGGACGTCAGAAACGCGAATGGAACCGAACGTCGCGCTTGCGACGGCGAAACGTCGACGCTTGGCGAACCGCGACGTCGGAACGCTTTCTAGGATTGGGGACGGCGGAAAATCGGGCCCTCCAAAATCGCCGCCGGGAAACGCCGAAATTTTTTGGGCGTTTCCAACGCGGAAACGGCGACGGCGGTTCGGACGCCGCGTTTCGGCCTCAAAGAAGAGTCCGGACTTCCGCTTGCAACGAACGGAAACAACGACGCAAATGGCGGCGCGGTTCGGACGCTTCGCTTCGGCGTCAAAGAGGTCGGACTTCCGCTTGCAACGAACGAAAATGGGCGGTAAAGCCGGAAGAAACTCAACGGTTGTCGTCGAAAAAGAACCGACGGCGGCGCGGTGAAAACCTGTCGGGAACGTTGTTTTGACAGTACGTTCGGCGCTTTTTCGCCGACCGAACGCGTCTCTTAACGAGTCGGCGACGCGCGGCGTTCAAATGATCCTTCCGCTTGCCGCGCAAACCGTTTCGAGCCGCCGCAACGTTAGCGCCTTGCGACGAATCGTTCGGAAATTCGCGCCGACTTGTCGAGCGTCTTCTAGGTCAAGCGAAATCGCAAGCGTCAACGTCGGACCGGCGCTCGAACGGGCGCGACGTCGGCGGCGTCCGTTCACTCGTCGTCTTTTTGGCGTTTGCGGCGCGTCGGGCGGTTTTGCGCGGCGAGGCGCTTTTCGAAGTCGGAGTCGATTTTTTGCGTTTTGTTGAACGCGTCGTACTCCGCGACGGCTTTCTCCTCCGCTTGACGCTTCGAGATTCGGCCTTTGTCGGGCAGAATCTTGTATTCGCGGAAAGCGAGGAACTTGTCGACGCTCGCGGCGAAGGCTCTGTCGTGAAGGCGTTTTCGCGTTCGATCAGGTCTTCG
>JAFSFF010000171.1 GCA_017435375.1 Thermoguttaceae bacterium | reverse complement strand
GGAACGGCGGCGCGTCGCGAAAGAAGTTTGAGGAGACAACCGTTATGGCGATCGGCGCCCATGAGTTTGATTTAAAACAACTGGTGTTGTACGGCGGTTCGTTCGGGCCGCGCGAAATCGACCAGTTGCGCGAAGAAATCGCTCGCGATCTTAAAAAATTCGACGAGTTAAAAGAAGCGATCGGCGAACTCAAAGCGAAAGACGAAGAAGAGTTGAGCCCGGCGGTTCGGGTCAAGCTCGGCGTTTGCGAGTTCTTGGTCGGAAATTACGCCGATTCGTTGGCCTCCCTGAAAAAGGGGGACGGCGGCGCGCTCGCGCAATTCTATTTTGCGAAACTCCGCGCCGTTAATAAAGAATACGACGAAGCGATCGCCGCGTACAACACCGCGCAATCGGCGGGGTATAACGTCGACGTGTGCGCGCTCGGACGAGCGGAAGTTTACCGCGAAATGGGACGGCTCTCGCAAAGTTTGCAAGAACTCGACTGCCTCTCCGGCGCCATCGAGCAAACGGCGGAATACCTGTATCAACGCGGCGCGACCGTCGGCGCTATCGGCGGCAATCCGCAAGAATCGATCGCGTTGTACGAACGCGCGCTCGCCGTCGACCGCAACCATCCGGGCGCTCTCTTCGGACTCGCGCTTGAAAACGAACGTCGCGGGAACGACGAAGAAGCGCTCGAATTGTACAAACGCGCCGTCGCGCATTTCCCGACGAACGTCGGAACGCTCGTTAATCTTGGGATTCTTTACGAAGACCTCGAGATGTACGATCAAGCGATCATTTGCTTCCAACGCGTCCTCGACTCCTTCCCGACGAACGCCAAAGCCGCGCTCTTCCTGAAGGACGTCAAAGCGTCGAACGATATGCGTTTCGACGAAGACGAACAACGCAAACGCGACCGTATGGGCGTCGTGTTGAGCCTGCCGATCACCGACTTCGAACTTTCCGTCCGCAGCCGCAACTGCTTGGAAGATATGAAGATTCGCACCCTCGGCGACCTCTGCAAACACACCGAGCAAGACCTCCTCGGCAGCAAAAACTTCGGCGAAACCTCCTTGGCCGAAATTAAGGAAATTTTGCAGCAAAAAGGTCTCAAACTCGGGATGCACTCGACCGAGCGTCAACCGGTCGAAACGGTCGAAACGCAACAACTTTCGCCGGAAGAACAAAGCGTTTTGGCGCGCGACGTCGCCGACCTCAAACTGTCGGTGCGCGCTCGCAAGTGTATGCATCGCTTGAATATCCAAACGATCGGCGAATTGGTCAAGCGTTCGGCGGACGAACTCCTCGAATGCAAAAACTTCGGCGTTACGAGTTTGAAGGAAATTCGCGAAAAACTGGTCAACTTCAACGTCAAGCTCCGCGGCGATTGATCGAGCGCGTCGAGCGTTTTTCGAACGTCGGCTTTGCGTCGACGTTCGGAAAAAGGCGGGTCGAGTTATTGAAGCGACCGTGCGGCGGCGCGTCGACGTTAAGCGACGCTTCCGGCGAACGGTCGTTTTTTCTTGTCGGGCGGCGAAGTCGCGTCGGTTCGAGCGGAAGAGAAGGGCGTCGGCGATTTGACGGCGGCGAACGCGACGAGCGTCGCGGCGGAAAAACGTTTCGAAATAGGGAAAGTTAGCGTTGTTTGAATATAAGTTGCTAAAAAAGGACGCGAAGACGGCGGCGCGTCGCGGCGAATTTACGACGCCGCGGGGCGTCGTGCAACTCCCGACCTTTATGCCGGTCGGAACGCGCGGGTCGGTGAAGGGCGTCGAAGTCGGGCTGCTGGAAGAAACCGGTTCGCAAATCGTTCTGGGGAACACTTATCATTTGATGTTGCGTCCGGGCGAGGAAATCGTTCGCGAACTCGGCGGTCTGCACAAGTTTTGCGGCTGGAACAAGCCGATGCTGACCGACAGCGGCGGTTTTCAACTCTTTTCGTTGGCGAAACTTACGAAAATTACGGAAGAGGGCGCCGTTTTCCGTTCGCACATCGACGGGCGCAAGATCGCGCTGAATCCGGAGCGCTCGGTCGCGATTCAAGAAGCGTTGGGCGCCGATATCGCGATGGTTTTCGACCACGTGATCGCGCTTCCGAATACGCGTCGAGCGGTCGAAGACGCGATGGAACGGACGATTCGTTGGGCGGCGCGGTCGCAAAAAGCGCATACTCGCGACGACCAAGCGCAGTTCGGGATCGTTCAAGGCGGACTCGAGTTCGACTTGCGCCGACGTTGCGCGGAAGCGTTGGCGGAACTCGATTTTCCGGGATACGCGATCGGCGGGCTCAGCGTCGGCGAAGAACCGTCGGCGATGTACGAATGCATCGACGCGACGACGCCGCATATGCCGGAAAATAAACCGCGTTACTTGATGGGCGTCGGCCGACCGGAGGATTTGCTCGAAGGCGTTTTGCGCGGCGTCGATATGTTCGACTGCGTGATGCCGTCGCGCAACGGTCGCAACGCGATGGCGTTCACCGATTACGGCCCGATGCGGTTGCGGAACGCGCGCTACGAACGGGACGACCGTCCGCTCGAAGAGGACTGCCCGTGTCCGGCGTGTCGGCGGAGCCGCGCGTACATTCGGCACCTTTTCGTTACCGGCGAAATGCTCGGGCCGGTGTTGCTGACGATTCATAACATTACTTATTATCAGCGTCTGATGGAGCGAGCGCGTCGAGCGATCGAGCAAGACGCCTACCTCGAATTTTACCGCGAACGGTTCGCCGGTTGGGCGGCGGGCGTTTCGGATTGACCGCGCTTCGGCGAGCGGAAAACGTTAAATTAGGCAAGGCGGGAAAACGAGGCGACGCGTCGCGCAAACCGAGCGACGCTTCGTTCTTTCGCAAAACTAGGTCGAGCGAACGGAGGCGCGCGATGAAATCGGCGAATGGCGCGAAGCCCAAATCGTTGGCGTTCAATTTGACGCCGTTGATCGACGTTACCTTTTTACTGATCGTTTTTTTCGTTATGTCGAGCCAAATGATCAGCGAGGAAACGGCGATGGAAATGACGCTTCCGCGCGAAACGTCCGGCGAAGCGGCGGAGAAAGACGAAACCGGCAAGCTGATCGTCAACGTTCCGAACGCGGAGACGATTTTCATCGGCGCGAAGCGCGTTTCGCTTCCGGAGTTGCGCGAGCGGCTCGTTCGCGAGAAAAGTCGAGCGACCGGCCCGGTTTCGGCGCGAATTCGGACGAACCGCGACGTTCCGTACGGCGCGATCGAACCGATTCTCGTCGTTTGCGCGCAAGCCGGCGTTTACGACGTGTCGTTCGCCGTCGTCGGCGAATGAGCGAGAAAGCCGACGAAACGAAGAAAGCGCAAGAAACGAAAAACGCCGAGCGGTCGAACGTTCGGCGTTTTTTGTTTCTTGTTTTTAACGGGCGCGACTTCGGCGCGCGGAGCGAGTCGAGAAAAGGGGAACGCTAACGGACAAACGTCGAGTTCGAGCCTTCTTCCATTCGAGCGGCGCGCCAAGCGACCGACGTTAAGGCCGCCTCCATTTGCCGTTCGAGAAGCGCGGCCGGTTGGTTGCGCGTCAAACGTTGGAGCAAAACGCCGCGGGAAGTGGCGAATTGAATCGTCGGCGACGCGTTGACGCCGAACTCTTCGCAGATTTTTTCGCCGTCTTCGTCGTTGACGTCGATTTCGACGCAGACAAATTGGCGCGAAAGACGGGCGATTTTTTCGTTCGAAAACGCGTCGGCGAGCATCGCTTGACTATGCGGGCAATTCTGCGCCGTAAAGAAAAGGAGAAGCGGCTTGTTTTCGGCTTCCGCGCGCCGCGTCGCTTCGTCGTAATCGGTCGAAAATTCGACCGTTTCGCGTTCGACGTCCAAATCGTTCGCGACGTTCGCGACGAGCGCGTCGGAGGAAAAACGAGGTTCGCGCCAACGAGACGCGGCGACGACTCCGGCGACGGCGGCAAGCGTCGCGACCCAAGTCGCGGTCGTGTTTATGAACTTATTCGGCAGTGTAATCGCAGTTTTTTCAATCCGTTGAAACGTCTTTTGTCGCGTTCGTGAGATCGCGACGCGCGAAAGACCGAAGGGCGCCGTTCCGTCGACGCCGACTCTCTCATATTATGCGAAACGAGGCGAATAATTGCGAAAATTACGAAATTTTTTAGTCGAAACGTTTTTTTCGTTCGTCGCCGAAGCGACTTTTCGCGTCGAGTCCGCTATCGTATTATCGTTCGTTTAGGGCGTCCGACTTGAGCGGTTTCGCGATACTTTTTTGAAGGTCGTTCGACGAAGGGCGCCCGGTTGACGACGCGGGTAAAAACGGGTAAAATTAACGGGATTAAACGCGGAACGTTGAAATTGTCGCCTAACGGACGAACGGCGCTAATTTTAAACGACCCCTCCGCCGATAATACGAGTATTGCGTCCGAAAGTCGCCATGGAGTCGCCCTCGTAGGGACTAAACGCGCGCTATATTGAATCTTGATCGAATCGTTTTTCGCGGTTTGACACTTGGGTAAATAACGAACGCTTTCGCGCCGTCTTCGCCGCTTCGTCGGAGAACGAACGGGACGCGAAACGGATCGCGTCGCGAATTTTGCGTCGCGGTCGAGCGTTTCGCAACATATCGAAACATAGCGAGCATCAAAATGAAAATAGCCGTCGCCGGAACCGGTTACGTCGGTCTTTCTATGGCCGTTTTATTGGCGCAACGCAACGAAGTTGTCGCCGTCGACGTGATTCCCGAAAAAGTCGAGAAGTTGAACGCGAAAAAATCGCCGATCGTCGACGCGGAAATCGAAGACTACCTTGCGAACAAAAAGTTGAACCTCGTCGCGACGACCGACGGCGACTCCGCGTACAAAGACGCCGAGTTCGTGATCGTCTCGACGCCGACCAATTACGATCCGAGCCGCAACTACTTCGACACTAGCTCCGTCGAGTCGGTGATTGAGCAGGTCGTCGAAGTCAACCCGGACGCGGTGATTATCGTTAAGTCGACCGTTCCCGTCGGCTTTACCGAAAAAGCGCGCCGCGATTTTAAGTGCGACAACATCCTTTTCAGTCCGGAATTCTTGCGCGAAGGCCGAGCGCTTTACGACAACCTTTACCCGAGCCGCATCGTCGTCGGCGCGCCGGTCGGGAACCGTCGACTCGAAAAAGCCGCGCGAACGTTCGCTTCGCTCTTACAAGAGGGCGCGATTAAGGAAAATATCGAAGTTCGCTTTATGAATCCGACCGAAGCGGAGGCGGTCAAGCTCTTCGCGAACACTTATTTGGCGCTCCGCGTTTCGTTCTTCAACGAACTCGACACTTACGCCGCCGTTCGCGGGCTCGATTCGAAGTCGATCATCGACGGCGTCGGGCTCGACCCCCGCGTCGGAACGCACTACAACAATCCGTCGTTCGGATACGGCGGCTACTGCCTCCCGAAGGATACGAAACAGCTTCTCGCGAACTACAACGACGTGCCGCAGAACATCATCTCCGCCATCGTCGCCGCCAACGGAACGCGCAAGGATTTCATCGCCGATCAGATTATCGCGAAAAATCCGAAAGTCGTCGGCGTCTACCGCCTCACGATGAAAGCCGGAAGCGACAACTTTCGGCAAAGCTCGATTCAAGGCGTGATGAAGCGCGTTAAGGCTAAAGGTATCGAAGTCGTGATTTACGAACCGACGATGAAGGAAGACTCGTTCTTCAACAGCCGCGTGATTCGCGACCTCGACGACTTCAAGCGCGTTTCCGACGTGATCGTCGCCAACCGCTACAACGACGATATCGCCGACGTACTCGACAAAGTTTACACCCGCGACCTCTACTTCCGCGACTAAATGAAGCGGCGTAAAATCGACGGAAGGAACGAAAAATGAACGCGTTAGAAACTTTTGAAAAAACTTACAAAAAAGCTCCGGAGAGCGTCGCTTTCACGCCGTACCGCGTTTGCCCGATCGGCGCGCACTCCGACCACCAACTCGGCAAGATCACCGGTTTCGCCATCGACAAAGGAATCCGAATGGCGTACGCCGAAAAGCACAACGGCGTCGTCGAGATTCAGTCGCTGCAATTCGACAAGCGAGCGCAGTGGCACGTCCATTCGACGCCCGATCATAAGCAAAACGACTGGGCCGACCACCTCCGCGGCGCGACGGTCGCGCTGAACTCGCGCCGTCCGTTGAACGTCGGGCTTTGCGGCGTTATCGAAGGCGAGTTGCCGATCGGCGGGCTTTCGTCGTCGGCGGCGGTGATCATTACGTTCTTGACCGCGCTCTGCAAGGTTAACGGCGTCAAACTTTCGCCGAGCGAATTGATTACGATCGCGCAAGAAGCGGAGAATAAATACGTCGGCGTCGCGTGCGGCAAGCTCGATCAAAGTTGCGAGGTTTACTGCCGTAAAGACAACCTGCTCTATATGGACTTGCGCGACGAAAGTTACGAGTTGATTCCGACGAGTCCGAAAGCGAAACCGTTCAAGATCGCCGTTTTCTTCAGCGGTTTGGAGCGGAGCCTCGCCGGGTCGGCGTTCAATATGCGCGTCGACGAATGCCGAAGCGCCGCTTACGCGCTCAAGGCGTACGCCGGGCTCGAGTACGGAAAATTCGGCGAAACGAACCTCCGCGACGTGCCGGTCGACGTTTTCCGTCGGTTTGAAGACCGACTTCCGGAAAACTGGCGGCTCCGCGCGGAACACTGGTATACCGAATTCGAGCGCGTCGAAAAGGGCGCCGAAGCGTGGCGGAACGGCGACGTTGAAACGTTCGGCGAACTTTCCTTCGCGAGCGGGCGCAGCAGCATTGAAAACTGGCAAACCGGGTCGCCGGAACTCGTGAAACTTTACGAGATTATGACGCGAACCGACGGCGTGTACGGCGGGCGCTTTTCCGGCGCGGGTTTCAAAGGCTGCTGTATGGCGCTCGTCGACCCGGCGCTATCCGAAGAAATCGAAGCGAAGGTAACGCGCGAATATTTGGCGGCTTTCCCGCATTTGGAAGGGAAATACTCCGCGTATTTCTGCGAAACCGCCGACGGAGCGTCGCTCGACTGATCGGCGGCTCTAAGAGCGGTAAAAGATAACGCTAAAAAAACGATAAAGCGAGAAACGAAAACGGCGTCGAGCGGAAAACTCGGCGCCGTTTCGCGTTATCGGCGACCGTCGAGCGCGTCGGTTAAGACGGCGAGCGGCGGAAACGCGGCGATCACGGTTGGATCTTTTCGACCGTTTTCGCGGCTTGTTGCAGGAAGTCTTTGAGGTCTTCGAGACCGTCGCCGAGGTTCGTGTTCAGGAAGACGTCGACCGCTTCGCAAGCCATCCAGTCGCCCCAAATCATCGCGCCGAGGCAGAGAACGTTCGCGTCGTTGATAGCGCGGCACATACGAGCGGCGAAAACGGATTCGACGACGGAAGCGCGGACGCCTTGGAAGCGGTTCGCGATAACGTTCATCCCCATCCCGGTGCCGCAGAGGAGAATCCCGCGTTCGCCTTCGCCGCGTTGGAGGGCTTCGCAAGCCTTGACGCAGCTGTCGTAGTACGCGATTTCGGTATTTTCTTCGGACGCGCCGAAGTCGATCACTTCGTGGCCCTTTTTCTTAAGGTGTTCGACGATCGCTTTGCGGAGGGGAAGGGCGAAGGGGTCGGCGGCGAAAATAATTTTCATCGGAAAATGCTCCTAAATTCGAGTAAAAGTCCGGAAATTGGAAGCGCCGCGAACGTTCGCCGGGCGCGTTTTCCTTATTTTACCCGAAAAGAGCGGCGAGCGCAAGAGCGCGGGCGGCGATTCTTGCCGATTTTGGCACGGTTTCGGCGAAACGAAGAAAAGCGTCGCGGCGACGCCTTTTTCGTCGCCGACGGAAGCGCGTCGCGGACGTAAAAAACGCCGCGTCGGTTGGGACGCGGCGTTTTTCGTTATTTTTTAACGCTTAAATTAACGGCGTTAGGCGCTTTTTCTCGTTTCTTGCGGTTCGGGCAAAATCGGCGCTTTGCCTTCGATCATCTCGCGAGTAACGAAATATCGTTCGCCGGACGCGCGGTCGGGAAGCGAGAACATTGGGTCGAGCATAGCGTTCTCCATAATCGCTCGAAGTCCGCGGGCGCCGGTTTTGCGAGCGGTCGCGAGTTCGGCGACGGCTCGGAGCGCGTCGTCGGAGAATTCGAGTTCCGCGTCCTCCATTCGGAAGAGCTTCTGATACTGCTTTACCAGCGAGTTTTTCGGCTCGCGCAGGACTCGGCAGAGCGCGTCTTCGGTCAGTTGTTCGAGCGACGCGACGACCGGCAAACGTCCGACGAGTTCCGGAATCAAGCCGAACGAGCAAAGGTCTTCCGGCGTTGCGTTCGCCAGCGTCTCCGACGTTTCGCGGCGTTGCGAGCCGCCGACGGTCGAAAAACCGATCGAACGCTTCCCGAGGCGGTTCTCGACGATCTGCTCCAAGCCGACGAAGGAACCGCCGCAAATGAACAGAATGTTCGACGTGTCGACCTGAATGTACTGCTGTTCCGGGTGCTTGCGCCCGCCCTGCGGCGGAACGTTCGCGACCGTTCCTTCGAGCATCTTCAAGAGCGCTTGTTGGACGCCTTCGCCGGAAACGTCGCGGGTGATCGAGACGTTTTGGCTCGTCTTGCCGATTTTGTCGATTTCGTCGATGTAAATAATGCCGCGCTGCGCCAATTCGACGTCGAAGTCGGCGGCGCGCAGGAGCTTCAAAATAAGGTTTTCGACGTCTTCGCCGACGTAGCCCGCTTCGGTCAGCGTCGTCGCGTCCCCGATGGCGAACGGAACGTCCAACATTCGAGCGAGCGTTTGCGCGAGGAGCGTCTTTCCGGAACCGGTCGGGCCGAGGAGTAAAACGTTCGACTTGCCGACTTCGACGTCGTCGAGATCGTTTTGCGTCATAATCCGCTTATAATGATTGTGAACCGCGACCGCGAGCGTCCGCTTCGCCAAATTTTGTCCGACGACGTAATCGTCTAACTTCGCGACGATTTCGCGCGGCGACGGAACGCGAGCGAACGGAGCGCCTTCGCTTTGGCGGCGTTTGCGTTCCTGCGCTAAAATCGACTGACATAAGTCGATGCAGTCGCCGCAGATGTAAACTTCGCCCGGCCCTTCGACGAGCGGGCCGACGTCGCGGTAATTTTTGCGGCAAAACGAGCAGTAAGCGTTTTTTTTATTTTCGCTTCGATCGGAATCGAAGTCGTTGCGTTCTTCGGTCATTACGCGGCCTTTCCTTGCGCGTTGTTTGGCGAGTCGCGGTCGATTCGGGCGTCGCGGCGTTTCTTATCGGCGTTGCGAAAACGCGAAAAGAGACCGCGGAGCGAACCGAGTCGAGCGAGCGGGCGAAACGATTTTTTCGGTCGACGTCGAAACGAGAGGAACCCGTTTCGAACGCGAAGCGACGGCGTCCTTCGTCGACTTTATACGTCGCCGCCGACGAAAAAAACGGAATCGAGCGTTTTTTTTGCGAAAAATTGCGAAAAAAGCAAAAATTTTTCGCGCGAAAAACAAATTCGCGTCGCGTCGGGACGAATCGGGGCGCCGCGCAAATCCGTTCCGCGGCGCAAAAGAAAGAATCGGCCCGGCGTCGTCCGCGTCTTGCGAAAAAGGAGGACGGCTCGAACTTTCGGCTTTTCGAGAATAAACGGCGCGACGGCTTTTTTCGTCGAATTGCGACTTTTTTGTGCTTTTAACCGAGGTTGCGCCGTTTGCCTAAATTAACGTCGGCGTTCGGCGCTTAGCGTCTTTCGTTGCGCAAGAGGTTCGCGAGGCGAGCGTCGCGGGCGGCTTCCGGGGAATTTTTCGCGGCTTCGGCTTTTTTCGCGGCGAGTTCGGCGTCGAGCGCGACCGCGAACGAGCGTTTGATCTGCGAAAATTCTTCTTTCGTCAGTTCGCCGGATTCGTAAAGCGCGCCGAATTTGACGAGATCGTCGCGAACGCTCGGCGCTTTCGAGGCGCCGGTCGCGCCGCGAAGTTTCGATAAGACGTAAACGGCGACCGCGACGAAGATTCCCAGCCCGGTCAAAGCGGCGATCAGCCCGACGAGCGCGTCGGACGAGGCGAGCGAAGTCGGCGCGCCTTTCAAAGCGGCGAAAATTTCGGGACAAAACATTGGGGACGCGCCCTTTCTCTTCGTTGGGTTGGCGTTTGGAGGTTTAGGGAGGCGTTAAAGTTTGCGCTTCTTGCCGATTCGACGTTCTTTTCGCAAACTTGCGCGACCGGAACGACCGGCGTTTTCGAAAAAAACGTCGAGCCGGGGGCGCGCCGTCGCCGACAAACGAAACGACGCGCCGCGTTCTCCGAGCGTTCGCCGACGAATCGTCGAACGAACGGACGGCGCGAAAGCCGCGTCGAGCGGAAGCGACGTTAAACGGTCGCGCTTTCGCCCTTATTAATATATGGTCGCATTGGTCGGCGTTCGGCGTCGTCGATTCTTTTTTCGAGAATCTCGACGAACGCTCGGGCGCCCGCCGTCGGAGACGTTGAAAATGTCGAATCGAACGAACAAACCGCGTTGGAAATACGAACCGAACGAACGCCGCGCGCGCCGCTTTGAAAACGGAGCGAAGAGCGCGAGCGCGTCGCGAAAATTCGACTTGGTTGCGAAACGGGCGCTGATCGCCGCTTTGTTGGCGGGCGCGTTCGACGGCGGAACGCTCCTTGCGCAGTCTATTATAAACGAAACGAGCGCTTTTAACAATCGGTTCGAGACTTTTTCGAGCGGTTCGGTCGAAAAAATTGCGAGACTCGACGCTTCGAAGCCGCTCGCCGACGCGTCCGCCGCGCCGAAAAAGTCGAACGCGGCGACCGGTTCCCTTTCGCCGTCGAACAAGGTCGAAGCGCGCCTCCCGGCGCCGACGGACGCTCCGCGCGAAAACGTCGGGGCGACGCGGCTCGTTCCGTTTACTTTTCCGCAAAGCGCCGATTCGCAGGGCGCGACGTCGGTCGAGCTTTTTTGTTCGCCGGACGCCGGAGCGACTTGGTTTTCTTACGCGGGCGTTCGGCCGGAAGACGGCGCCGCCGCGTTCTTGTTCGAGGCGCCGAAACCGGGCGTTTATTGGTTCGCGTTGAGAACTCGTTTCGCCAACGGAACCGTCGCGTTCAGCGGGACGCGCGCCTATCGTTTCGTCGAAGCGAACGCTTCCGACGCTTCGACGAAGGCGAGCGATTTAGGGGCGACGGCCGGCGCGGGAAACGCGACCGGAAGCGCCGAAACGTTCGCGTTGAACGACGATTCCGCCGCGGCGACCGACGCTCCGCCGCTCGGAACGCCGACCGCCGCGTCGGCGGACGAAGCGAAAGCGAAGTCGAGTCGATTGCTCGATTTGGCGCGCGGAACGGCGAAAAGCGAAAAGTCGAACGACGGAAACGAAGCCGCCGAAACGTCCGAAACCGCCGCGCCGACGCAACCGGCGACCGGGAAAATTAAGTCGGTCGGCCCCGCGAAAGAAAAGGGAACCGACCGCCTCATTTTGATCTTGCGTTGGTTCCGACCGAGCGAAATCGAAGAGGAGGCGCGGCGCGGCCGTCCGGCGACGATCGCCGTCGAACGGGCGCCGAGTTTGGACGGGCCTTGGACTCGCGTCGGCGAAGATTTGGATTCCGAACGAGAATGGTTTTTCTGGTACGCGACCGACGACGAAACGACGCCGTTTTACGTCCGCACCGTCGCGACCGACGACGAGGGGAACCAATGGATCGACGCGACGCCGCAACCGCTCGACCTCTCCGCGAGTTGGGTGCAGTCGGCGCTCGGTTCTTACAAGGGCCCGAAATTTAAGGAGAAAAAGCCGTCCGACGACGGAAGCGGCGACGTAAAAGACGACGAAAAGAACGAAAACGCCGGGAAACTTGGCGGCGGGAATACGCGGTTGATTCGCAACGCGGCGTCGTCGACCGATTCCGTCGAGCCGGAAAACGGCGACGCGGAAAATGAAAACGACGGCGCGACGGAAGAAAAAACGGCGACGAAAGGTAAAAAAGCCGCGTCGACCAAACGAGCGCAAGCGCCGCGTCGTCCGCGTCCGAACGTTCCGGCGCCGACGAATCCGAACGAATTTTCGCTGAATCCGCTCTTCACGCAAGGGCTCGGCGTCCTTTTCCAAGCGGCGCAAACGCGACGAGGCGACGGCGAGTCGGACGCGAACCGGTCGATTTTCACTCCGCCGCATCGGGCTCCGGCCGCGTCGCGAGTCGCTCCGGCGGAGTACGCGAACGCGTCGGCGAGCGCGGCTCGGCGACGGGCGACGGCGCAAGCGCAAGATATGTCGCGATACGAGAAAACGCCCGAGCTGATGGAGGGAATGGTCTTCTATCAAGACGAAAACGGGAAGTTGACGACGACTCCGCCCGCGGACTTCCAAACGGCGGGCGTCGAGGGCGCGATCGGCGGTTCCTTCGACGCGTCGTATCCAGGCGGATTCGTCGGCGGCGCGTCGACGTTCGGAACCGGCTCGGACGGACGGCCGCTCGTGTTGCCCGGCGATAACGAAACTTACGACGCGAACCCGAATTCCGCCGCCGCGACGCTGACGAATCCGGCGTATCCGAACGCCGCGCCGCAAGGCGTTTCGCCGTTCAACAACGGAGGAACGCCGTCGAACGGCGGCGCTAGTTATCCGGCGAACGCGGTTCCGTCGAGCGTTTACCCGCCGAGCGCGACGTATCAAACGATCCCGGAAACGTCGTTCGGGCGGAACGTTTTGCCCGGCGCGACCGTCGGCGGCTCGAACGCGCCGGTTTACTCGCCGACGCCGACTTGGAACGCTCCGACGAACGGCGGAACGTCGAGTCGAACGCTCTTTCCGCCGCGCCCGAGCGTTTCGCGTTGAGCGAAGGAGCGTTTCGCGACCGTCGGCGGTTCGACGTTTTAGCGTTTCGCGGCCGCCGCGTTCGCGTCTTTTAAACGCCAAACGCGAACGTAATCGACGTTGAAGGTCGCCGGAAGATCGGCCGGGTCGGGCTCGCCCATCCAGTCGAACATAATTTCGCAGTCGAAAACGACGTGCAGCGGGCGATGAAAGAAGTCGTTTTCGCGAACGAAAACTTCCTCGCCGTCGACGAACCAACGGATTTCGGTCGGCGTCCAAGCGACCGCGTAACGGTGAAAATCGGCGGCGGGATCGAACGGCGCTTTAAATTTGAAGCCTTTGTTCGCCAGCTTGTCCTTTTTCTTGTTGACGATCGACTCAAGATAAGGCGTCGCGTAACGGTGAAGCGTTCCCCAAACGACGTTTTGCGCGCTCGGCTCCGACGGTTTCCCGAAGACCTCCAAGACGTCGATTTCTTCGGAAAATTCGCCTTCGACGTACTTGACGTCCGGGCGGTCGGAGTGCGGGTCGTAAAGCCAAAACGCGTTGCAGACGTTGGCGCGCATCGCTTGGCAACGCGCTTCGAAGTAGCCGTAAGCGATTTTTTCGCGGCTCTTGACGATCGCTTTCCAATATTTGTCGTATCCGCGGACTTTGTTTTCGACGTCGACTTCCTCCGGCTTCATCAAGCTCGCGGTCAGGCGGAGCGTTCCGTCGGCGACGGCGACGTTTTGACGCGAAAAGAGCGCCGGTTTGCGACCGCGCCAAGCCGGGTTGAAGTCGAACCATTTTTCGGCGTCGAGCGCGGCGCCGTCGAACTCGTCGCTAAGTTCCGGGGCGAACTCGAACGCGTCGCCGAGCGGGCAAACGGGCGTTTCGGCGAAAAGAGCGGAAGACGGCGAGCAAACGGCGCCGACGAAAAGAAGCGCGCCGACGGCGAAACGTCGAACGAAAAGACGGGAAGGGGCGAACGGGCGCGACGACATTGGAAAACTCCTTGGGAAAAAGAAAAGAGGACGAAAACGGCGAACGACGGCGAAAACGGCGCCGTCGTTTATCGTTTTAAACGATTCGAAACGGAAAGTCAAGCGCGCGTCGCGAAAAAGAGGGAAAGACGCGGAAAACGTTCCGACCGGCGGCGCGGGGGGCTCTTTTCGCGTCGCCGCAAACGCGTATAATATAAAGAATCGACGCGGCGCCGAACGCGAGCGTTTCGCCGTCGTCCGGCGAACGGCGGCGCGAACGAAAAACGGCGTCGGAAAAAAACGGACGTAAAAACGAGCGGCGAAACCGCGACCGCGCGGCGAGCGCTTTATAATCGAAGAAGGAATTAACGCGAGGGAAAAATGGCGATCAAATTGACGGCGCGCGCGGCCGACGAGGTCAAAAAAATTATGCAAGCGCAAGAACTCGACCCGAAAACGTTCATTCGAATGGTGATCGTCGGCGGCGGGTGCAGCGGAATGCAGTATACGCTCGGTTTTGACACGGTTTTCGATTCGAAAATCGACGCGCGTTACGAAACCGACGGCGTTTACGTCGTCGCCGATAAAAAGTTCGCGCTTTTCCTCGACGGAACGAAAATCGATTTTCTCGACACGCCGACCGCCAAGGGGTTCAATATCGACAATCCGAATTTCCCCGCCGGAGCCGGGTGCGCCGGTTGCGGGCATTGACCGAAAATCGACGCGCGACGACCGAACGGCGCCGAATTTGCGTTAAGTAAATAACGGCGGAAAACGGCGTCGATTTGGCGCCGTCGGCGACGAGAACGGATAACGCGGGAAGAAAGACGGAGATAATGGCGGAAGACTTTTATAAGACGCTCGGCGTCTCGAAAAACGCGTCGCAAGACGAAATTCAAAAAGCGTATCTGAAAATGGCGCGCAAGTACCATCCGGACTTGAACCCGAAAGACCCGGAAGGCGCGAAAAAGAAGTTTCAAGAGCTGCAAACGGCTTTCGAAACGCTCAAAGACCCGGAAAAACGTCGGATGTACGACCAATTCGGGCCCGATTACGAACGCTTCGCCGGCGGCGGCAACCCGTTCGGCGCGGGCGGGAATC
>JAFSFF010000170.1 GCA_017435375.1 Thermoguttaceae bacterium | reverse complement strand
GGCGCCGGAAGCGTTTTTCGACGCGTTTTTATCGGGACGGCGGCCGTCGGCGTTCGACGGTTGGGAAGGTTGGGAAAACGACATAACGGCGCTCGACTGGAAAAAATAGGGAAATAGGGAAACGCGGATAAACGAAAACCGTTGTCGAACCGGAAATCGACGGTTCGACGGCGGCAAAACGCTCGCCGACGCCGCGTCGAAACGGAAAGGAAAACGCTCCGACGACGGCGAAAAGCGAATTAAAGACGAAACGGCGAAACCGAAACGTCGGCGTCGAAACGACGCGTCAAACGTCGAGATACTTGACGTCGAGCGCGAATTTTTCGATGAATTCGCGGCGCGGCTCGACTTTGTCGCCCATTAAGATGCGGAACAGGTCGTCGGCGGCTTCGGCGTCCTCCATCGTTACTTGAACGAGAGTGCGGTTGGCCGGATCGAGCGTCGTTTCGCGCAACTCTTCCGGGTCCATTTCGCCCAACCCTTTAAATCGCGTGATTTGCCAACCTTTTTCGCCGGCTTCTCGAATCGAGGCGAGGAGCGAGCGCAGGTCGTCGACGCCGGTTTCCGTTTCGCCGCGAATCAACTTGTACCGCGCGCCTTCGACGCCGGTGCGCTGAATCGGGTAGAGCGAGTCGATTTCGAAACCCGCGTCGCGCAACGCGGCGAGTTGGCGGTTCAACGAACGGACTTCGTGCAGTTCGACGATACGCAAAACGGCGTCGGTCGCTTGACCGGAGTTTTCGTCGACGTCCTTCGTCGGGTCTTGGCTCAACCCGGCGGAGATCGAGGAGGCGGCCGTCAACGCGTCGAGCGACGCGCCGGTTTCTTGTTCGATTTGCGTCGTGAACTCGGTCAGTTCGCGGCGGTCGAAGAACCAGCGCGTTTGCTCCTTCCATTGAACGTTGTACATCGGAAGGCGCGCCGTCGCCGGGTCTTGAAGCTCGGCCAACGAACGAAGGCTAAAGCCGCGCCGTTCCAGCGCTTGAATCGACTCTTCCAACGAGCTAAGCGTCCGGCAGAGCGCGACCATCGCTTCGTTTTCGATGAGGCGACCGTCGTTCGGGTCGAGCGCGGCGTTTTGAATCCCGGCGTCGAGGAGTTCCTTCTTCATCTCCTCTTCCGTTTGGACGTAACGCGTCGTTCCCTTGCCGCCCTTGCGTCGGACGCGGAAGAGCGGCGGCTGCGCGACGTAAACGTGCCCGGCTTTAACGAGGTCGTACATTTGACGGTAGAAGAACGTCAGCAGCAGCGTGCGGATGTGCGAACCGTCGACGTCGGCGTCCGTCATAATGACGACTTTGCCGTATCGACGTTTCGAAAGATCCATTTCCTTGCCGAACCCGCCGCCGAACGCGACGATCATACTGCGAACTTCTTCGTTCGCTAAAACCCGTTCGTCGCGGGACTTATAAGCGTTGATGATTTTGCCGCGCAACGGCAGAATCGCTTGATATTCGCGAATACGGCCCCCTTCGGCGCTCCCGCCCGCGGAGTTCCCTTCGACGAGGTAGAGTTCGCATTTGTCGACTTCGCGGCTCGTGCAGTCGCGGAGTTTGCCCGGCATCCCGCCGTGACTGAGCGCGTTTTTACGGACGCGAACCATTTCGCGAGCGCGGCGGGCGCTTTCGCGAGCTTCCGCGGCGACGACGCCCTTGTTAACGATCGTTTTCGCGGTCGCCGGGTTCTCTTCCAAAAACTTCGCGAGCGCGGCGCCGAAGATCGTATTGACGATTCCCTCGACTTCGCCGTTCCCGAGTTTCGTTTTCGTTTGGCCTTCGAAACGCGGCTCCGGAACGCGAACCGAAACGACCGCGGTGAGCCCTTCGCGGAAGTCTTCGCCGGTCGGCGTTTGATTTTTGAAGAGGTTTTCGTTCTTGCCGTAAGTATTCAACGCCCGAGTCAGCGCGGCGCGGAAACCGCTGAGGTGCGTCCCGCCTTCGATCGTGTGAATGTTGTTGACGTAAGAACGGACGTTTTCGGTGTACTCGACCGTATATTGGAAGGCGATCTCGACTTGAACGCCGTCGGCGGCGTCCGCGACGAAGATAACTTCCGGGTGCGCCGGTTCCGTCGAACGGTTCAGGTTGCGAACGAAGTCGACGAGGCCGTTTTCGTATTGGAACGTCTCGGAGCGACCGTCGCGAGCGTCGGCGAACGTGATTTTGACGCCGTGATTCAGGAACGCCAAGTCTTGCAGGCGGCGGAAGAGGGCGTTGTAGTCGAACTTGACGTCGGTAAAGATTTCGGCGTCCGGTTTGAACGTCGTTTTCGTCCCGTGTTTGTCCGATTTCGCGCCGCGTTCGACCGGGCCGGTCGGGATACCGCGCTCGTATTCTTGATGGTAAGAGTAGCCGTCGCGGCAAACTTCGACTTCGCACCACTCGGAGAGGAAGTTGACGACCGTAACGCCGACGCCGTGCAGACCGCCGGACGTTTGGTAGGCGCCTTTGCTGAATTTGCCGCCGAATTTGAGGACGGTCATCACCCCTTCGAGCGTCGAGATTTTCAGCTCCGGGTGTTCGTCGACCGGAATGCCGCGCCCGTTGTCTTCGATCGTAACGGAACCGTCGACGTTGACGACGACCGAAATTTCGGTCGCGAACCCGGCCAACGCTTCGTCGATCGAGTTGTCGACGACTTCCGTAACGAGGTGGTGAAGCCCGCGGGTTCCGACGTCGCCGATGTACATCGACGGACGGACGCGGACGTGTTCGCGGTCGCTCAGATGCTCCATATCCTTCGACGTGTAGGAGTCGGCGCCGCGCGGCGCTTCGAGCGGAGTCGACTCGGCGGCGTTCAAAGCGGCGTTTTCGAGAGGAGCGTTCGTTTGTTCCGGTTGGGAACCCGATTCGTTTTTAGGCGTTTCGTTCATATCGATTTCAGTCGCGACGCCGACGACTATTTCGAGCGACGGAAAACCGTTTTCGTCGCGCAAAAAAGCGTTTCGGACGCGCTTTTCATCAAGGAAAGGGCCGCCGTCGAGCTTAAAAAATAAGACGACGAACGGCGTTTTTTAACGATTTGAGCGGCAATAAGGGCGCGTTACCGAACGACGAGTTTAATTCTTTCGACGTTTTCGTCCGGCAGGGCCGTTTGGATTTCGCGTAAAATTTGCGGCAGGTAAAAGCTCAGCTCTTGGCAAAGGAGGCGCGATTCGACGCAAACGCTTAACGTTCCGCCGCGAAAAGCGACCGGACGCGCGTGTCGCGTATAGGTTGCGAGCTTGGAAGCCGGGTCGAATCCGGCGGCGCCGCCGTCGCTCCAATTTTCGCCGCTTTCCCAGCTTTCCCAATCGTTCCAAGCGTCGAGCGATTCGGCGCGGAAAACGGTCGCGAGGGCGTCGTTCCAAGCGTTGTGGAAGCGTTCGACGCCGATTTTGCGCCCGAACCCGTATTTGGCGACGATCGTCGGCAAAATGGCGCCGAACTTGGACGCGCGGAGCGGACGTTCTTCCGACAAAAAGTTGAAGCCGAGCGGGTGCGGCGGCGCGGCGAACGGGTCGTCGCGTTTTTTCGACGTTTTCCGACTTTGGCGAGTCGTCGCGGCGTTTTTTGAGGTTTTTTGGCGTTTCGGCGCGCCGGGGCTCTTGGACGACGGGCTTTTCTTCATACAATAACTTTCGAGGCGTTCGACGACGGCGAAACGCGCCGAGCGGTCGCGAAGCGCGTCGCGGCGAAACGTTTCTTTCGCAAGGAACGCCGAATACTTTATTTTAACATATTTCGCCCGTTTCGACAAGCGCGTCGGCGGCTCCGAGCGGAGATTTTCCCGTCGAAAGAGCCGTTATTTTCCGATTTTTTCGCGATTTTTTTTCGGCGAAAATCGACGGCGCGGTTTGACTAATTTGAAGAAACGGCGAAAAAACGGTTGAGTTTAACGACGGCGCAAGCCGGGTAAATTAAGGCAAATGAAAGGGCGTTTTTATGTCGTCGACCGTCGCCGTTCCTCCGTCGCCGTTTGCGAATTCGTTTTTTTTGACCGGCCCGACCGCGAGCGGTAAGACGGCTCTTTCGGTTGAAATCGCTCGTGAAATCGGGGCGGAAATTTTTTCGCTCGACTCGATGGCGGTGTATCGGCGGATGGACGTCGGGGTCGCGAAACCGACGGTCGAGGAGCGCGGCGGCGTTTTGCATCGGATGATCGACGTCGTCGAGCCGTCGGAAGAATTTTCGTTGGCGGAGTATCTCAAACTGGCCGCCGAGGGCGTCGCCGAGTGCGAGCGGAGCGGCCGGATTCCGCTTTTCGTCGGGGGAACGCCCCTTTATTTGAAGGCGATTTTGTTCGGCGTCTTCGAAGGCCCCGGCGCCGACCCGGAGATTCGCGAACGATTGCGGCGCGAAGAAGAGGAAAACGGGCCCGGTTGGCTGCATCGGAAGTTGGCCGAGCGCGATCCGAAATCCGCCGAGCGGTTGCATCCGAACGATACGAAACGTTTGATTCGCGCGCTGGAAATTCTCGAAGTCGCCGGAAAACCTATTTCCGAACTGCAAACGCAGTTCGAGGCGGCGCCGCTCGTCGACCCGAAACGCGTTTTCATCTTGACTTGGGAACGAGCCGCGCTTTACGACCGGATTAATCGCCGAGTCGACGCGATGATGGAAGACGGTTTTCTCGAAGAGACGCGGGCGCTCTTCGCCGAAACGCCCCCGCCGGGCCCGACGGCGTCGAAAGCGGTCGGGTATCGCGAACTCGACGCCGTGTTGCGCGGGGAAATGGAACTCGGCGCCGCGCTCGACAAGATTAAGCAAGCGACGCGGAATTTTGCGAAACGACAGGAGACTTGGTTCCGTTCGCTGACGGCGTCCGGAGCGCGCCGAATCGCCGTCGACGGGCGGGAACGCGCCGACATTCGGGACGAAATCGTCGCCGCGATTCGTTCGACGCTCGCGGAGGCCGCCGCTCGATAGCGCGAACGAAGAGGAACGCTTCGTTGGAAACGCAAAATGGGCGAACGGGGGGGGAATGGGTAAAACGGTCAACCGCCGAGCGGCGCGACAAATTCGAATTTGCGATTGGTTTCGAGTTCGACGAGTTCGAGTTTGAAAACGGTTTGCTTTTTCGCGTTGTCGGATTCCGCGTCGGAAGCGTTCGCGTCGGCGTTCGGGACGGTTCCTTTTTCGACGTATCCGGCCAACAGGTAATCGACCGGTTCGCCGAGCGCGGCGACGAACTTTTTGCGTTCGGCCGGAATGAAAAGGTTGTTGGCGCGAACGTCGCTTTCCTTTAACGCCGCTTGAACGGCGCTTTTTTCGAGGAGGCGAAAGGAGGAGCCGGTTTCGATTTGCTGACGCGCCGCTTCGGAGAGACCGCTTTGATCGCCTTTGCCGGAAACGCCGAGGAAGCAAAGCGTCGCGTTCTGTTTGCCGTTGAGGACGGTCAAACGTTGCAACTCTTGAAGCGCTTCCGACGTCGCTTTTTCGACCGCCGGGGACGAAACCGCCGCGACGTTTTCGCCGTCGTTTTTGCCGCCGAAACAGCCGACGAGGAGCGACGAAAGAAGGACGCCGAAAATAAAAACGACCGCGCCGCGACGTTTCGACGGCAAGGAAACGTCGGCGAGAACGGACGGCGAGTTAAACGAGCGAAGACGGGAAAACGACATTGAACGACTCCGAGTTTAACGGTTGGCGGAAATACGCGCTCTTGAAAATGGGCGGTCGACTTGACTTTTCTAACGATTCGGCTTAGAATAAGGCCGACGGCGGCGCAAAACGTCGCGATTATGACTTTTTTTAACGAACGGCGCAAGACCGACTTTCGATTATTTTGCGTTTGGAGCTTGGAACGATCGCGAAATGCCGCAATTTCTGAATTTTTTGCGTTATTTTTTCTTGGGACGCGCTCAACGAGTGGTCGGCGCGCAAGCGTTGACGGGGCTTTTGTTGCTGGGGTTTGGCGCGAGCGTTTGGACGTCGTTGCGCACCGATATTAGCGAACAAGAAATTTATATAGTAAAAGAAAGCGATTTTTGTGTTTGGAATCCGCCGGTTTGGATTTCCGATCGTTTTGTCGCCGAAGCGCTTGAACTGCGCGCGCCGGAGGCTCGAACCGACGAGCTTAATTCGCTCGACCCGAATTTAGTCGACAACTTGCTCGTCGCGTTCGAGTCGCATCCTTGGGTCGAGAAGGTCGAATCGATCGAAGTGCGCTTTCCGGCGCGCGTCGACGTTAAGTTAAAATATAAAGAACCGGTCGCGACGATCGACCCGACGCCTTCGGTCGCGTTCGATTTAAGCGATTCGACGACGCCGTTTTTTAACGACGGCGAACAGAACGCGCAAAACGAAAAAAAAGACGAACGCTTCGGAGAAAAATACGTCGTCGACGCGAACGGGTACCGTTTGCCCGACGAGTATTTTCGGAACAATCCGAGCGCTTATCGAGATTTTCCGACCGTTTTGGGGATTCGGTCGACGCCGGTTTCCGATTTTGGGCAGTGCGGCGATCCTTTGGTCGTCGAGGCGGCGGCGTTCGCGAGTTTTTTAACCGAAAGAGACGTTTTTAAAAAGTTGGGAATTAATCGTATTATCGTCGCAAAAGAGAAGGGCGAAACGAAGGGCGTTTATTGTTTGAAAACCGTCGGCGGCGTCGCCGTTTTTTGGGGACGATTTGCGGCGGACGGGGAAGGCTCCGGCGCGGCGGGCGACGAAAATATCGGCGAACGCGACGAAACGTTCGCGCTTCAAGAGGCGAAAGCGAGGAGATTATTTCGTTTGGCGGAAAAATATTCGTCGCTCGACGCCGTTCCGTCGGAAGCGGTCGACGAACTTAATTTGACCTTGCCGGAAGAGAACTAAAATAACGCTTTCCGAAAGGGGCGGTTGAAGGCGGCGCTCAAACGAACGGGACGCGGAGAAAAACTCGACGGCAAGGCAAGAAACGACAAACGCCGCCCCAAAACGAGCGGCGCGTCAAATAACAACTCAAACGAACGTTCGACCCAAAACGCGGAACGAACGTTCGACGACTAAAAGCGACGCCGAACGCGACGAACGCTCGTCGGAAAAGCGGAAAACGATTATTCGAACGAATCGAACATACGACCGAGCGCGATTTCGAATTTCTCGTCGGAGTAGTAAGTCCCGGCGGCGATTTCCGAACGAATGCGGTTGACGAGGTCGAGGCGAATTTCGGAAGCGTTGAAAGCCGCGGCGTTCGCGCTTTGGGCGGCTTCCGCTTGTTGGGCCGAAATTTGCATTTCGTCGCGTTGGGCGACGTTCGATTTCGTTTCGACGCCGGTTTCGCGTTTCAACATTTCGGCTCGACGCGGCGCCGCGACGCCTTGCGTACCGTGAATTCCGTAAATATTCATTTTATGTTCTCCTGAATAAAT
>JAFSFF010000169.1 GCA_017435375.1 Thermoguttaceae bacterium | reverse complement strand
TGCTGACCGTTTTTAGCGCCGAGAAGGACGTCGACCCGACCGGCGAGGCGCGCGTCGACTTGAACGTCGCCGACTTGGAGTTCCTTTATCAAGAGCTGACTCCCCGCGTCGGCGAAGAGTTGGCGAAGTTCGTCGTTTGGGCGCGGCAGTTCGGCCCGACGAGCGGCGTCGACGCGAAGGACGCCGAAGGAAATCCGGTTCCGAAAGGACGGCTGGAAACGACGGAGGTCGATTTTAGCGTTCCGGCGAGTTTTACGTTGGCGACCCCGCTCGACGTCGTCGGGACGAGCGTTTTGGTCGGCGGAACGGCGATCGAATCTCCGCTCGCGGCGAATCGGTCGAACTCGAACGCGGAGAAAATTTTCCAGTTGCTCGACTTCGCGTCGACGAGTCCTTCGACGACGATCGTCGGACGGGTTAACGTCAACGCGGCGCCGCGCCCGGTCTTGGCGGCGGTTCCCGGCTTGGCGACCGCGGACGTTCAGCGGATTTTGGACGACCGCCCGGCGCTCGACGAAGCGATTCCGGACGATTACCGACACGCGACTTGGCTTTATACAAAGGGCGTCGTCGATTGGGAAACGATGAAGGCGATTTACGATAAAACGACGGCGCGCGGCGACGTGTATCGCGGACAAATCGTCGGCTTCCTCGACGGCGTCGAAGTGTCGGCGCGGGCCGAGGTCGTCGTCGACGGAACGACGGAGCCGCCGCGTCAGGTCTTTTACAAGGACTTGTCGATGAACGGCAAGGGCTTTTCGGACGCGATTTTACTCGGCGGGGCGGCGGTCGAAACGGTCGACCCGTTCGGCGGCGGGAACGAGTGGGACGCGCTCGACCAAGCGACGTCGGGGCTTTTTGAAATCGAAACGCCGGGAAGCGCCGCCGACCCGTTCGCCGACCTCGACCGGCAAACCGGATACCGCTTCGACGCGCCGAGCGTTCCGAACGCGGCGTCCGGAGCGGACGCCGCGACGAACGGCGACGCGTTGGACGTCGGCTTGGGAACGGGACTCGGAAGCGGGCTCGAAACGACCGCGACCGGAGCGTCCGATCTCGCGTCGACGCCGCAAACGTTGGAGGAAAACGATCCGTTGGGCCTTCCGATCGGAGAAATCGGCGCTCCGACCGACGCGACCGCTTCGGAAACGACGCCCGCCGCGCCGACGTCGCGCCGCGATCAACTGATGAACGCGCTCCAAACGATGCGGTCGAACCGACGTTGGCGCAATTCGGGCGCTTCGACCGACGGAACCGCCGCTCCGGAGCCCGGCGCCGACGATTCGGCGACTCCGCCGCCGGTTGAAGCGGAACCGTCCGACGCGTTGGGAGCGTTGGGCGGAGGCGGCGGAACGAGCGGAAGAGGCGGAGCGTCCGGCGGAGGCGGGAGAACGAACGGAAGAGGCGGAGCGTCCGGCGGAGGCGGGAGAACGAACGGAAGAGGCGGAGCGTCCGAAACGCCGCCGTTTTAACGTTCGGCGAGACGGGACGGGAAATTTTTTAAGTTTTTGGAAAATTTTGCGTTTTTCCCCCTTGCGTTTCCGCGCTCTTCGGGTAAAATATGGAAAACGTTTGAGACGTTTGGGAATCGTCGCGCCAATCGCTTCGGTTTTCGACGACTCGGTCGGGCGCATAGCTCAGTTTGGTTAGAGCGCGTCCCTGATAAGGACGAGGTCCATGGTTCGAGTCCATGTGCGCCCATTTTAAGAAAGAGTTTCGGCAAAGTTGTCGAAGCTCTTTTTTTTTGCTCTAAAACGTTGGCAGCGCGACAAAAACGCTTTTTGAGCGCGTTTTCGTCGGCGCTCGAGCGTTCTTGGGAAGGCGGCGAGAGCGGTTTGTTCGCGAAGCCCAACCGAGCCGCGACGTTTGTCGGACGTCGCGAAATATTTAAAGACAATCGTTTAAAGATAATCGAAAAACGTCGCGAAAATAAGCGGCGAGGAGAACGGAGATGAAAAAAACGTTGAACGTCGGTTTGATCGGCTTCGGAATGATCGGCAAAGCGCACGCTTACGGCTTGGCGACGCTTCCGTTTTTCGCGCCGGGCTTGACGGTCGCGCCGCGGATTTTCGGCGTCGCGACGAGTCGAGCGGAGACGGCGGAGGCGGCGCGGCGAACGCTCGGTTGCGAACAGGCGACGACCGATTGGGCGGCGCTGATCGAGAATCCGGCGGTCGACGTCGTTCATATTTGCACGCCGAACGCGGAACACTTGCCGGCGCTTCTTGCCGCAATCCGTTGTAAAAAGCCGATTTACTGCGAGAAGCCGGTCGTTTCGAACGCGGCGGAGGCGGCGACGCTTCGGGCGGCGTTGGCGGAAACCGATTACGACGCGCCGACGCAAGTCGCGTTCCATTTGCGGGGTTTCGCGGCGGTTCGACGGGCGAAGGAGCTGATCGCGTCGGGGCGGCTCGGTCGGCTCGTTCGTTTTCGTATCGGCTATTATCACGCGGGCGCTTTTGACGCGTCGGCGCCGTTCCGTTGGAAACACGCGCCGAACGGCGGAACGATTCTCGACTTGGCTTCGCACTTGCTCGATTTAACCGATTATTTAGTCGGACTTCCGGCGGTGTTGACGGCGACGGCGACGACGCTTTGGCCGACGCGCCCGGTTCGAGCGTTGCGAGCGGACGAGACGGCGGCGGACGTTCCGACGCGTCCGGTCGAAGCGGAGGACGCCGTTTCGATTTTGACGCGGGGCCTTTTGCGACCGACGGACGCGGACGACGCGGCGAGCGACCCGGCGAATCCGGCGGCGTTGACCGGCGTCGTCGAAGCGACGAAGTTGGCGGCGGGCGCGGAGGACGAAATGACGTTCGAGATCGGCGGAACGCTCGGCGCGGTTAGGTTTTCGCTGATGGAGCCGCATTATTTGGAATTTTTCGACGGAACGAAACCGAGCGGCGCAAACGGCGGCGAATCCGGTTGGACGCGAATCGCGGCGGGCGCCCGTTACGAAGCGCCGGAGTGCGACTTCCCGTCGGCGAAATCGACGACCGGCTGGCTGCGCGCGCACGTCGCGTCGTTGGCGACGTTTTACCGTTCGCTTAGCGAAGGCGGCTCGTTCGGGCCGGACTTGGCGCAAGGGTTGCGAATCCAAGACGCGTTGGCCGTCGTCAAACGCTCCGTCGAAAGCCGACGTTGGGAAACGCTCTAGACGGCGGAAAAAGCGGGAAGCGGCGGAAATTTCCGGTAAATTTCGCTTCCCCGGCGTTTATCGCAAGTCCGCTTGACGCGGCGGTTAAAGCGGGTATAATTAACGGTTCGAGCGTCGGCGTCGTTCGCGGCGCTCTCTTTGGAAAAGCGACCAAGCGATTTTCAACGAGCAAAGGAGCGAAAAAGCGCGATGATGTTCGATTTGCAGAAACCGTTCGAACCGTCCGGAGACCAACCGAAGGCGATTCGCGCGCTCGTCGACGGCTTTCGGAACGGCGCGAAAAAACAAACGCTCCTCGGCGTTACCGGTTCCGGGAAGACGTTCACGATGGCGAACGTCATTCAGGAACTGCAGCGGCCCGCGCTCGTTTTGTCGCATAATAAAACGTTGGCGGCGCAACTTTACGACGAATTTAAAGCGTTTTTCCCGAACAACGCCGTTTCCTATTTCGTCAGCTATTACGACTATTATCAGCCGGAAGCCTATATTCCGCAACGGGATATTTACATCGAAAAGGACGCGTCGATCAACGACGAAATCGACCGTCTCCGCCTCGCCGCCACCAGTTCGCTCGTCAGCCGCCAAGACGTGATCGTCGTCGCCAGCGTCAGTTCGATTTACGGCTTGGGCTCGCCGGAAGACTACAAGAATTTGACCGTTTCGCTCCGCGTCGGCGACGAGTTGGACCGCGACGACTTGCTGCGTCGGCTCGTCGACATTCAATACGAGCGGAACGACGTCGCCTTCGAACGCGGTCAATTTCGGGTGCGCGGCGACTCGGTCGAGGTTCGCCTCTCTTACGAGGAATACGCCCTGCGCGTCGAGTTTTGGGGGGACGAGATCGAAGCGTTAAGTCTCGTCAATCCGACGACTTGCGAAAAAATCGGAGCCGTTCAAGACGCGTTTATTTACCCGGCGAAGCACTTCGTTTTGCCGGAGGAGCGGATTCAAAGCGCGATCGAGCGCATCGAAGTCGAGTTGGCGGCGCAGGTGAAAAAGTTTCGCGACCAAGGCAAACTCCTCGAAGCGCAGCGGCTCCAAGCGCGAACGCGGTACGATATGGAGCTGATGCAGGAAATCGGTTTCTGTCCGGGTATCGAAAATTACAGCGCGATTCTCGCCGACCGCAAGCCGGGCGAGCCGCCGGAAACGCTTTTTAGCTTTTTCCCGGACGATTTCCTCCTCTTCGTCGACGAGTCGCACGTTACGATTCCGCAAATCCGCGCGATGTTCGCCGGAGACCAAGCGCGCAAAAAGAATTTGATCGAACACGGGTTCCGCCTCCCGAGCGCCCTCGACAACCGCCCGCTCAAGTTCGACGAATGGGAAAAGCGCGTCGACAAAGTCGTTTTCGTCAGCGCGACGCCCGCCGAGTACGAGATTAACGCGTCGAACGGTCGCGTCGTCGAGCAGGCGATTCGACCGACCGGCCTCCTCGACCCCGTTATCGAAGTCGTTCCGGCGGATATTCAGATTAAACACTTGCGCGAGCAGATTTTAGAGCGCGTCGCTCGAAAAGAACGCGTCTTGGTAACGGCGCTGACGAAGCGGCTCGCCGAAGACGTCGCGTCGCACTTTACCCAAGAAAATATCAAGTGCCGCTGGTTGCACAGCGAACTCGACGCGTTCGAACGGGTCGAACTTTTGCGCGACCTGCGCAACGGCGTTTTCGACGTCTTGGTCGGCGTCAACCTTCTGCGCGAAGGGCTCGACCTCCCGGAAGCGTCGCTCGTCGCGATTCTCGACGCCGACAAAGAGGGCTTCCTGCGGAGCGAAACGTCGCTGATTCAAACGATCGGGCGGAGCGCGCGAAACGTCAACGCGAAAGTTATCCTTTACGCCGACAAAATCACCGACTCGATGCGCAAAGCGATCGACGAAACGGAGCGCCGCCGACGGTTGCAACAGGCGTACAACGAGGAACACGGAATCACGCCGGAGACGGTCAAACGCGGCGTTCGGGCCGGCATCGACGCGGAAATCGCCGCTCGCGAACGAGCGAACGAAGCGGCCGGCGTCGGCGACGAACAAGAATATATTACCCGCGAATACGTCGCCGCGCTCGAAAAAGAGATGCTCGAAGCGGCCGACGCGCTTGAATTCGAACGGGCCGCCGAGTTGCGCGACCAAGTCGAAGCGCTCCGCGAACAAATCGGGAAGAAAACGACCGTCGCCGAGTTCGAACGCCAAACGAGAAAGAGCGGTCGAGGGCGCGGACGCGGCAAGCGAGGCGCTCGCGACGGTTCCGCGACCGGGCGTTCCCGCGTTCCGAAACCGGAGCGTTAAGCGGCGCGGCAAAGAGGAATAAATAAAATTTTTGACGTTGGAAACCGTTTAGCAACAAAGGAATAATGAAAATGAGCGAACCGACTCGAACCGAACTTTACGAAGCGATCGTCGAAGGCGACGTCGCCTCCGCCGCCGACGCGACGCAAACGCTGATCGACGCCGGATTGTCCGCCGACGAAATTTTGGACGGAAGCGTCGTTCCGGCGATGGACGAAGTCGGCCGCCTCTTCGACGAAGGGGAATATTTCGTTCCGGAACTCCTGATGGCGTCGAAAGCGACGCAAATCGCGATGGGGCTCTTGAACCCAATGATGATCAGCGCGGGCGTCGAGAAAATCGGTTGCGTCGTCATCGGAACGGTCAAGGGCGATATGCACGACATCGGCAAGAATTTGGTCGCCGCGATGCTTGAAGGCGCCGGGTTCGAGGTGATCGATCTCGGCGTCAACGTCGCGCCGGAAAAATTCGTCGAAGCGGTCAAGGCGCGCGGCGGAGCGAAAACGTTCGTCGCGCTCTCCGCGCTGTTGACGACGACGACTCCGCAAATGAAAGCGACGATCGATCTGCTTGAAAAAGAAGGACTTGCCGAAACGACGAAAACGCTCGTCGGCGGCGCGCCGGTAACGGCGGAGTTTGCCGCGTCGATCGGAGCGGACGGGTACAGCGACGGCGCCAACGCTTGCGTCGCGCTCGCGAAACGTCTGCTCGCCGAATGGAACGACGCCGTTTGACGCGGAAAAAAGCCGCCGAGAAAGCGAAAGGGCGCGTTTCGGAACTTCGAGGTTCGAAACGCGCCCTTTTTTATCGGGAGAACGCGGCGGGAAAAAAGGGAACGGTCGCCCTCGCGTTAAATCCGCCGAACGCGCGGTCATTCGTTGCGGACGAACGCTTCGTCGAGCGGCAAAAGTCCGTAAGACGCGGCGAGGAGTTTCAAGACGTGCGCGACGCGCTTCGAACTTTTCCGCGCTCGTTTGTCGACGCCCTGCAATAATTGCAGGTTGCACAGGGAGCATTCGGACGAGCAAACTTCGATCTCCGGGGCGCGCATCGCTAAAAAAAGACGCGCGCCGAGTCGCAAACTCTCCGAATATCGCGTTTTAAGGAAACCGGAATAGTTTGCCAGCCCGCAACACCCGCGTTCCAAACGGCGAACGCGCAAACCGGGGATCGCTTCGAGGAGCGTTTGCGCCGGCGTCGGGGACGAAAGCGCGCCGCCGGTCAGCGCGAGCGTTCGACAGGGCGCGTGATAACCGACCGTTTTTTCAATGTTTAGCGGGCGCAGCGCGTCGCGGTTCAGTTCGCCGAGTCGGTCGAGGCGCGCCAAATAGGAGCAAACGTCGGTCGTGTTCGCGTAAACGACTTTCGCGTCGGCGTCGTCGCAAAAGTAAGGATATTCCCGTTTAACGCAAACGGCGGACGACGGTTCGAGCGCGACGATTTCGGCGCCGGAGCGGAGGTGTTCGCGGAAAATCGAGACGTTGCGCGTCGCGACCCGTTCCGCTCCGTCGACGTCGCCGCGAGCGAACGAAACGGCGCCGGAGGTTTGCGGTTCCGACGGGATAACGACGTCGACGCCGTTGAGTTCGAGGACGTTTTTCGCCGCGTCGACGAGGGCCGCGTCGAAAAAGTTGGCGAACGAGTCGACGAAGAGAACGACGCGGCGGCGCGCGCTTTTCGCGGTTTCGTCGTCGAACGCGTCGAGCGACGGCGATTTCGGCAAACGACTTAAATAAGGGCGGCTTTCCAAGCGCGGAAGACGGCGCCGTCGAGCGAGTCCGAGCGTTTTTTCGAGCGCCCAACGGAACGCGCCGACGCGGAGCGCGGCGTTGACCAAACCGGAAAACCGCGCCGCCAACCGAAGCGCGTCGTCGAAACGAACCGCGAAAAGGTCGGCGACCGAAAGGCCGTTCGCCGCTTGATAAGCGCTTTGCAAACGGAACGCCAACCGCGGAACGTCGACTTGCGCCGGACATTCGGAAGAACAAGAATGGCAACGGACGCAGTAATCGGCGATTCGGCGCGCGTCGTCGCTCGTTAAAGCGCGTAAATCGAGATCGCCGTCAAAAACGCCGCGAAGCAGGTTCGCTTTCGCGCGGCAAGACGCTTTTTCGTCCGGCGCGTTGCGGAACGCCGGGCACATCCGCGTTTCGTCGGTGCGAATTCGGCAGTGTCCGCAACCGACGCACTGAAACGTCGGCGAGTAAACGAGCGTCGGATTCCAAGCGAGTTGGAATTCAAGTTGCGAACGCGTCGGACGGTTGAGCCAATCGACTTTTTTGTCGCGTTCGAGCCGCTCGGCGTCGAACGGCGTTCGTTGGCGAATCGTTCGGGAATGAAGCGAACTTTCGCGGAGCGCGGCGTCGGTTTCCGGCGCGAGAACGTCGAACGCGTCGTTGTTTTGCGAAAGGACGGCGCGTTTGCGTTCGACGCCGCGTTCGCGTTCGGCGGCGAGACGTCGCATTTCCGGCGAAACGACGCAGTCCGGATTGAGGCGATTTTCCGGGTCGAGCGCGTCTTTCAAGCGGACGAACGCCGGGAAAAGATTCGGAAAACGCTTCGGAATGACGGCGGTGCGGACGCGCCCGTGTCCCTTGGCGGCGCCGACGTCGCCTCCGCGTTCGAGAACGAGTTCCTCGACGCGCTCCGAAAGAGCGAACGCGCGACTCTCCTCTTCGTCGGAGTAAGGCAAAATCGGACGAAGCGAGAGTTGACCGCAACCGATAAACCCGCCGACCGAGTAAATGAGGCGTTCGCGCTTGAAAAGTTCGCGAATTTCGCTTAAAAAGTCGGGAATTTGTTCGACCGGGAGGCGGACGTCCTCCCAATAGGGGAAAATTTGGAACGACGGCGCCATTCGTAACCGCGCGCAACTCGACTTGCGGAGGAGATCGCGAAAAATTTTCTTTTCGGCGGACGAAAACGCCGTCCAACAGGCGCGGGCCTCGGCGTCGGAAACGACGCGCAGAAGCAAATTTTCGACGCGACGGCGCAACTCGGCGTCGGAGTCGGCGTCGAGTTCGACGACGAGCGCGGCTTGCGTCGTTTGCGGGAAAATCGTTTCGAAACGAGCGTCCCAATCCCGGGTCAGCGCGACGACGCGACCGTCGAGGAGGTCGCAAAGCGTCGGTTCGAACTCAAGGATTTTAGGAACCGCCGCCGCGGCTTTTTCGAGTGAGTCGAAGAGGAAAATCGCCGCCGCGGACGCGTTCGAAAGAGGCGCCGTCGCGAGGCGCGCTTCGGCGATAATCCCGAGCGTTCCCTCGGAACCGACGAAAAAACGAGTCGGATCGACGCCGAAACGAACGACGTCGCGCAACGGATAACCGCGTCGCGACGGAGCGTTCGGCGGAAGCTCCGCGTCGAGAAACGGCTCGGCGGCGCGGACGGCGCGCAAGGCGTCCCCCCAAGGCCCGACGCGAACCCAGTCGCGAACGGCGCGAGCGTCGGAACCGAAGAAGCGTCGGAAGAAATCTTCGCGAACGACGTCGGAACGGAACGAACGGAACCCGCCGCCGTCGCCGAAATCAAAACCGCCGTTCGAAGTCGTCGCGGCGGCGCCGGAAGCGTTCGCGGCGGCGTCGGACTCGGCGATCAACGCGTCGAGGAGCGTTCGACGGAACGCGGCGGCGCCGCCGAGCGCGTCGACGAACCCCCGCTCCGGACGCGCTTGGAACGGGCGGAGATTCCAAATTTTCCCGGCGGCGTCGACGACCGTCAGCTCGAGAACGCGTTCGTTCGGCGAACCGTGTCGCAACCAACGCGGCCCGGTTACGTCGGCGGCTAAAATGCTTCCGATCGAACCGACCGGAACGTGTCCGGAACTCGGGGCGAAAAATCGTCGTTTCGTCGTTCGCAAGCTGTTGTTGACGCGTTCGCGAACGGCGCCCGGTTGAACAACGATATAATCGTCGTCCGCGCGCAGAAGTCGCCGCATATAACGGGAAAAGTCGAGAATAATTCCGGAACCGATCGCGCCGCCGCTTCCGCTCGACCCGGAGCCGCGCGGGTGAACCGAAATTTTCTTTTCCGCCGCGTATCGAACGACCGCCGCGACGTCCGCCGTCGAACGCGGCCAAACGACGCACGTCGGACGCTCTTGAAACGGGCCGCCGTCCGACGAAAAGAGCTGCAGAACGATTTCGTCGCAACGAACGTCTCCGCGAACCAAGCCGCGGAGGTCTTCTTGAAGTCGCGCTTGCGACGCGGCGAGCGATTCGGACATCGGGGCGCCTTTCGACGTTAAAACGGCGTAAAAACGACGTTAACCAAGGTGGGCGGGGAAATAAACAATAAAAAAGGGAAGGCGCCCCGACCGCCGAAACGCTCAAACGTCGACGGCGCGGAACGCCTTCCTTATTTTACCCGACGCGGCGCGCTTCGACAAGAGCCGAAAAGGCTAAAAGTCGACGCGAGCCGCGTTTTCTCGTCTTTTCTCGTCGAAACGCCGTTTTTTACGCGACGTCGTTCGACGCTTGCGAGACGGTTTCCCGCTTTTGGCGCAAGCGTTCGCGACGCTCTGCCTCGGCGCGACGGGTTTGACGCGAAAACTTCTGCATCACGTAATAGAAGACCGGCGTTAAGAAAATGCCGAACAACGTAACGCCAAGCATCCCGGAGAAGACCGCGACGCCGAGCGTAAAGCGCATTTCGCGGCCCGCGCCGGTTCCGGTCATCAACGGAACGACGCCCAAAATGAACGCCAACGACGTCATAATGATCGGGCGCAAACGCAAACGGCAGGCTTCCAACGTCGCGGCGAAACCGCTCTTGCCCTCTTTGACCTGCGCGTCTTTGGCGAACTCGACGATCAAAATCGCGTTTTTGCTCGCCAAACCGATCAAGACGAAGAAGCCGATTTGCGTAAAAACGTTCATATCGAGCTTCGCGATATTGACGCCGACGAGCGAGCAGAGCAAACACATCGGGACGACCAAGACGATCGCGAACGGAAGCGACCAACTCTCGTAAAGCGCGGCCAACAAAAGGAAGACGAGCAGAACGGAGAGGCCGAAAACGTAAATCGCCGTATTTCCGGCGCGCTTTTCGAGGAGCGCAAGTTCCGTCCATTCGTACCCGACGGTATCGGGAAGCGTTTCGTCGAGGAGGTTTTCCATCGCTTTGATCGCTTCGCCGGAGCTGGTTCCTTCTTGCACTTGGAAGTTCAACGCCGACGACGGGAACATATTGAAACGTTTGATCGCGAGCGGCCCGGTCGAGTCTTTCGCGGTAACGAAGGAGCCGAGCGGCGTCATTTCGCCGAAATCGTTGCGGACGAAGACGCGGTAAACGTCCTCCGGTTCGTCGCGGTACTGCGAATCGCCTTGAACCTTCACTTGGAACGTGCGGTTCAGGAACGTAATGTCGTTGACGTAACGCGAACCGAAGTAAATGTTGATCGTCTCGAACGCGTCGTCGAGCGAAACGTTCATCGCTTTCGCTTTGTTGCGGTCGACGTCGAGGAAAACTTGCGGAACGGAGCCGCGGAAGGCGTTCTTCAACGTGTTGAATTCTTGCATTTGCGACGCGATGTAAACGACGTTGTCGCCGACTTCTTGCAGCGTCGAGTAATCGGACGAGCCGCCCTTGTACTGGAGCTGAACCTTCAACCCGCCGAGGCCGACGCCGTCGACCGGCGCCGCGCGGAAGACGTAACACTTCCCTTCGGTTAACGTCGCGAATTTCTTTTCGAGTTCGCGCTTGATAACGACGTCGGTGAGGCCCTTTTTCGCGCGCTCGTCGAACGGCTCGAGAACGAAGTTGAACGAACCGACGTTCGACGCGGCGGAGTCGACGAGCGAACTGCGCCCCTCGGTGCCGATGACGTGC
>JAFSFF010000168.1 GCA_017435375.1 Thermoguttaceae bacterium | reverse complement strand
GCGCACAAACGACGAACTTCGCCATCTCTTCGCCGCCGCGGGGCGCCAGCTCTGGGTAAAGTAATTCCAAGTCGTCGACGTTCATGTCGACGCGCGCTTCTCCGGTCGGGTCGACGTCCTTCTCGGCGCTAAAAACGGTCAGCAACTCCTTCCAAGGAACCGCTTCCGCTTCTCCGCGGCGCCGCGAACCGCCCGCGACCGGAATCGCCGTCAACGATCCGCCGAGCGCCGAGTCTTCGCTCGCGCCGGCGTCGATATTCTCGACGCCGAACGTAAAGTTTTCGTCCGTTCCGTAAAGATGCAAGCGGGTAACGCCGCGCGCCAAAAGCAGCTCTTCAAGGAAAACCGGGACGGCGTTGCGCGGACTATACGGCAAGTTTTCGTCCGTATAATACCGCGTTTCGCCGCCGTTCGGACGCGCCGTTTCGTCGGCGTCGATCCAGTCGAGAATCGAGTCGGCGGCGGTCGCGGTCATCCCGGGCAACTTCAACAGCGCGTCGCGTCCGGCGCCCGCCTCCTCCGCCTCCCAAGCGAGAACGGCGTCGAGGTTCAGTCGCGTCGACTCGTCGACGAGCCCGTATCGAACGCCTTCGATTTCGTCCTCTTCGAATTTCGGCGATAAAATAGTAAATCGCGACGTTTCCGTTCCGCCGTCTTCCAACGTCAAGAGCGGCGCGGCGCAAAAATAATCCGGATTGTCGTAAACGCCGCCGATTTTCTCCCGTTCCTCCGGGCTCGTTTCGAGCGTTCCGACCAAAAACGCGACCGCCGACCTGTCGACGCTCCGCACAAGCGCGTCGTATCCGCGAGTTTGCGTCGCCGCGCGCTCCGTTTGCATCAACGTCAACAACGTCGCGCCGCCGAGCGTCAACGCCGCGACGACCAGCGCGACGATCAGCAAAACGACGCCGTCGCGGTTCGAAGAACGTCGCCGTCTCGCCGTCGTTCGCTTCTTTTGCTTTTCCGCCATTAATATTACAGGAAGCTCGTTCGCTCCGTCGCGCGTCGTCATTTTTCTCGCTCGTCTTTTCATTTCCGTCGTTCGAACCGCCGCTAACGTCGTTACCCCAAATAAGCGCGTTTGAGCGCCGCCAACTTATGCAACGCCGGTTTCGGACGCCCGGTTTCGTCGAACAAACCGGAAGTTGGAAACTCGTCCTTCTCCGCTCGCGTTGTTTCTTGGGCGCCGCGTCGTTCGCCGTCGGTTCCGTCGCGCGTCGTTTCGTCCGGCGTTTCCCAATCCGCGTCGACGCTTCCGCCGTCGTCTCCGTCCTCCCAACGACTCCAAATCGCCTCGACGACGGAACGGCGCGCTATCGCCGTCAAAAAGAAACGACGCGCGTTCTCCTGCTGCGTTCGCTCGCTCCAAAACGACTCCTCGATCTCCAACTCCGGCGGCGCGGTCAGCAAACCGTCGAAATCGACGCCGCCGTCGTCGCGTTTTCCCCAAGCGAACCAACGCCCCCAAGAATTCTCCGCCGACGCCGAGAAAAGGGTCGCGACGCGCTTCCTCGGGTTCGCGCTCGGAAACGACGCCGCGACGCAAATCGGAACGCCGAGCGTCGCCCAACGATCGAACAAGCGATGCCATTCGAACGGGTCGCGCGGCGCCGTCGCCCAACGCGAAAGCCCAAAGTTCGCTTCGAGATAAACCCCGTCGAACGCGCCTCGCCCAAGAAGCCGCCAAGCGATTTCAAACGGCGCGCCCGCCGACGCGGCGTCGAACCGCTCCGCGTCGCCGAAAGGACGCTCGAATCCCCAAAAAGCCTCCGCGCCCGAGACGAGCCGTCGAATTCGACGCGCCGCCTCCTCCGTCGCCGCGAACCGCGTCTCCGCCGTCGGGCCCCAATCGCTTCGCTCGACGTTCGTCGCGACGATCCAACGCCCGACGCGGAGACCGGCGCGCAAAACCGCCGCTTCGACAAATCGCCAAAACGCCTCCGCGACCTCCGCGTCGGAACGCCCGACAACCCAACGCGGAACCGTTCGCGCCGTCCAACGCGTCAGCGGCCCGAACGTCGTCCGCCATCCCCTCTTTTCGCCGAACGCCAACGCTCGGTCGAACGCGCTCCAATCGAACGCGCCCTCGCGCCGCTCGACGTCCGCCCAAGAAATCGACGGATTAAAAACGTTAAAAGACGACCGCAAACGACGCCGAGACGCGCCCGACGGCCCGGAAAAAGGCGTTTTTTCCCCCGCGAACGCCGACGCGCCCGCCGAAAACCCCAACGCCGTCGGACGCTCCGACGCGCCGTCCCGACGCGCCGCCGTCGCTTGCTCTAAAAAAACGTCGTTCGTCCGCAAACACGTCTCGCGCAACGAATCGAACAGAGCCGCGCACTCGTCTTCAAATCCCGCCGCGCTCCTATCCGACGTCGCCAGTTCCGCAAAACGTCGCAAATCTCGCCGCGTCGCCGACGTCAACGTTTTCGGAATCTCCAATCCGAGCGCGCCCCATTCGCAACGCTTCCGCAACAAACGCCCCAACTGCCCGCGAGCCAACTCCAAAAAAAGGGAACGCGGCTCGCTCGACGGCGCCAACGTCCCCGTCGACGCGAAAACAAGCCCCTCGCGCTTCGAAACGCAAGGCGCGTAAAACGATCCCGAACCGCTCGACAAAGGCGTTATTCGGAGCCAATTCAACGTCTCCGAACACGGTTCGACGCGCGCCTCCGACGGCGACGGAACTCGACCGCGCCGAGCGAAAAAAACGCGCCGCGCTCCGGCCGCGTCAAGCCGCCGCTTCGGATAAATAAAAATAAACTCGCTCGTCATTCCCGCGCCTTCGTCGACGCCGCGAACTCGCGTCGATCGTCGACCGCGGCGTTTGCCCCAAAAGTTTCTATCTCGCCCTAAAATATAAAACAAAACGAACGAAAAATCAATGTCGCGAAAGCGCGATTCAATAAAAAAACGACCGAAAATTTATTAGAGCCCCTCAGCGCTCTTACCCAAATCCCCTATATTACCAATTTCTTTAAAAAATTTTAGGAAAATTGGGAAAAGTTTTGGAAATTTCCACAGTTTCGACTAGAAACAAAGACTGTTTTTCGTTATAATGAACAACGAAGAAAAAATCGGGCGTTTTCGAACGTCCAAAATTTCCATAACGCCGAACCGCTCGCGCGTTTCACCTACTTTCCGCAACGGCGGCGCGGCGGCGAACGATTTTTTGAACTTTTAGGAGCATATAATGAGCATTAAGACTTCCCGTCGCGATTTCCTTAAGGTTTCGACGATCGCGGGCGCCGGTTTTATGGTTGGCGCCGGCAACACCGTTAAACTCGCCCGCGCTTCCGCCCTCCAAGGCGTCGCGGTCGCCGGTATCGGCGTCGGCGGCAAAGGCGCCAGCGACATCCAACAAGCCGGCATCTACGGCAACGTCGTCGCGCTCTGCGATATCGACAAAGGGACGCTCGAAGGTCAAGCGAAAAACTTCAAACAACCGAAGTGCTACCAAGACTACCGCGATCTGTACGCCGAAATGATGGACAAGATCGACGCCGTCGTCGTCAGCACCCCGGACCACACCCACACCTGCATCACCGCGCAAGCGTTGAAAGCCGGCAAACACGCCTACACCCAAAAACCGCTCACCCGCACGATCGGCGAAGCCCGCTACCTCGGTTACCTCGCCAAGAAAAACGGCGTCTGCACCCAAATGGGGAACCAAGGCAGCACGCTCGACTCGATGCGCAACTGCGTCGCCCAAATTAAAGCCGGCGTCATCGGCGAAATCAAAGCCGTCCACATTTGGACGAACCGTCCGATTTGGGCCCAAGGTCCGAACCGCGATATGACGATGGAAAAATTCGCCGCCCAAATCAAAGCGGAAGACCCGGAAATCGCCGACGACGAAATCGCCGAAAAGAAAAAGCAAATCGAAGCCGCTCTCAAGAACATCGATTGGGATAGCTGGATCGGTCCGGCGCCGAAACGCGAATTCTGGCCGGGCATCTACCACTCCTTCCAATGGCGCGGTTGGTGGGACTTCGGTTCCGGCTCCCTCGGCGACATGGCTTGCCACACCGCCAACATGCCGTACGGCGCTTGCGACCTGAAATTCCCGACCGAAGTCGTCGCGGAATCCTCCGGCCACGACTTCAACTCCTTCCCGGCGTTGAGCAAGATTTGGTTCCAATTCCCGGCCAACGATTGGCGCGACGCCGTCGAAGTTTCCTGGTTCGACGCCAAGACTCGTCCGGAAGCCTCGATCTTCGAAAAATACGGTATCTCGAAACCGACCGACTCCGGCTCGATCATCATCGGTACCAAAGGTTGCGCTTACAGCCCGGACGACTACGCTCGCAACTACGAACTCCGCGCTGAAGGCGGCGCCAAGCTCGAAGAAATCAAGAACGTCGAATGGCGCAAAGCCCCGACCGACGAACACTCCGGCAACTTCGACACCCGCAACAAACTCGAATGGTTCACCGCTATTCAAGAAAACAAACCGGAACTCTGCTGGAGCAACTTCCCGGAATTCGCCGGCCCGCTCACCGAAACGATCCTCCTCGGCAACCTCGCCGTTTGGACCGCCCCGGAAGCCGGCAAACGCGGCGAAACCATCAAATGGGACGCGAAGAAACTCGAAGTTACCAACCTCGCCGATCTCAAGACCCCGGGCGTCGCGAAACTCGTCCGTCCGGAATACGAAAACGGCTACGAAAAGATCAACTGGGCCGAACTCAACTGAGTTTGTTCTCGCAAACCGTTTGATTCAAGCGGTTTGAGTTGACGCAAAGGCGGTTCGTCGCAAGGCGAGCCGCTTTTTTTATCGTCTTTTTCAGCGACGTTTTGTTTACGTTAGGCTTTGCTTCGTTCCTTCTCATTTCGATTGGAAACGGACGCCGCGTTCTCTTTCTTACGTCGCGACGTAAAAAAAGCCGCTTTTTCAAGCGGCTTTGTGCGACAAACGTTCGCGGCGGTTTTATCTCTTTTTCTTAAAAAGACCTCCCATCTTCTCCGCGAAACGATTCGGCGTCCGATTTTCCAACGGCGACGGCGTCTTTCGCGGCGGCCCGTCGTTACGGCGGTTCAACGTCAAGGATGCGCGACGCGGCGCGGGCTCCGGTTCGCGCGTATTTTGCGACGTCGGCCAATCGTCGAAATCTTCTCGCGTTCTCGAAATTGACGGAAACGGAGCGTCTTCTTCTCTTATTCCCAATTTCTGCAAAATTCTCTTGCGGCTAAACTCCGCCTTCGCGCCAAAATAGCGTTCGACGGCGGCGGGATTCGACAGCACCTCTAGGGGCGTTCCGGAACACAACACCTTGCCGCTATTAACGATATAACTTCGATCGGTAATCGCGAGCGTTTCGTCGACTTGGTGGTCGGTGATAAGAATCGCGATTCCTTCGTCGGCCAGCTGCCGCACGACCTCTTGAATCCCCTCGACGGTGATCGGGTCGACGTTCGCAAACGGTTCGTCGAGCAGAAGAATTCGCGGTTTCGCAAGGAGCGCCCGCGCGATCTCGAGCCGTCGACGTTCGCCGCCGGAAAGCCCGCCGGAACCGCCCATTCCGACTTTCGTCAGTCGGATATGCTTCAAATTGAACTTTTCGAGCGACTCCTCGAGCGCGATTTTCTGCTCGGCGCGCGAATATCCGAGGAATTCCATCGCCGCGATCAAGTTTTGCTCGGTCGTCAACGTTCCGAAAACGCTGCGGTCTTGCGGCAAATATCCGAGCCGCCCTTCTCGCGCTCGGCGATACATCGGCCACGAGGTAACGTCGAGTCCGTTGAGCGTTATCTTCCCTTCGTTCGCCGGAATCAGTCCGCACGACATCCGGAAACTCGTCGTTTTCCCGGCCCCGTTCGCGCCGAGCAAGCCGACGACTTCGCCCTCGCGCACCTCGAAACTCACGCCGTCGACGACGCGCCGCTTCCCATAAATCTTGACCAAGCCTTCGGCTTTAAGAACGACCGCCCGCTCCGAGGCGCAACCGCGTCTCGAAACGTTGGACGTCGGCGTCCAATTCCATCTGTTTCGTTCCGTCGTCATCGTTTTCCCTTTGATTCTCGGTTAAATCCGAACGGTCGTCGTCGACGCGTTAACGGCGCTTTTTATTATTATACGCAAACGCCGTCAAAAATACCGTTATATTCGGTTATTTTTCCCAAAAATAACGTTCGCGACGCTTCGTTAAGCCGAAACGTCTTGCGCTTCGTCCGTTCGCGACGCTTTTTCTTCCTCGGCGCGCCAACGTTTCGCGGCGCGAATCGTCAGCAAAATCAACGCCGCGCAAATCGCGAGCAAAAATAAAAACACCTTCAACTCGACCGGATTTTGCGCGACGTAGGCGAGTCGCCCGCTCCCGTTTTTAAAGCACCAAAACGCGAAAACCAACGCTAAATACGGCGTCGTCAAGTATTTAATCACGAAACCGAAAGAACGCGGAACGCGCATTTTCGCGCCGTGGTCGAGTTCGGCGGTCATCTTGTCGGCCCCCCAAACCCAAGCGGCGAGCGCCGTTTGCAAAAAGACGACGACGAACGGCATAAAAGTCGCGATCCAAAAATCGAACGCGTCGAGCGCCGCCGCGTTCTTCGTAAACCAACAAACGATCGTCGTTCCGGTCAGCGCGACCGCCGCCGTCAACGCGACGCTCGCCCCGTTCGACAACCGCAACGCCTCCTTCGTCCAGGCGACCGCCGGTTGCGCTTGCGACACCGAACTCGTTATCCCGGCGATAAAGAGGAGGCTAAAGAAGAAAAATCCGAAAAACTCGCCCCCCGGCATCAATCCGAACACGTTCGGCAACACGATAAAGCCCATCGTAAAGGTGCTGGCGAAACTTTCGGAGTTGGCGACGCCGAGAAACATCACCGCCGCCGGAATCGTCATCAAACCGCCGAGCGCGACTTCGCAAAATCCGTTCGCCGCGACCGCCGTCAACGACGAGAGCGCAATATCCTTATTCGGTTTCACGTAACTCGCGTAAGTCGCGATCGCGCCGACGCATAACGACGCCGAAAAGAAGATGTGCGACGTCGCCGCGAGCCAAACTTCCGGGTTCGCCAGCGCCGTCCAAACGCTCGTTTGCCCGACGACCGCGCCGCTCTCGTCGACGACGGGTCGCGACGGATTCCACATAAACCCGAGTCCGTCGACGAAACTTTGCCCCTCGACGCCGGTCGGATTCCCCAACGTCGACACGCGCAAAATAACCAACGCCGAGCAGAGCAAAAGAAGCGGCGTCGCAAGTTTGCAAAACCGTTCGATTCCTTTGGCGATCCCGCAATAAACCAGCGCGAAATTCGCCGCCGCGCAGACGAGCGTCGCCAACACCACCGGCGACTTGAAGAAGTTTTGGAAGAGCGAACCGTCGCCGTTCATTCCGACGAAGTTCGCGAACGCCGCTTCGTAAGACGCGGAATCGCCGAGTTTAAACCCGGAATCGACCGTCGGAAAGAACGAAAACTCAATCCCCAACGGACGCAAACATCCGCCGAGATATTGCAGCGCGTAAAGCAGGCACCACGCTTCGACGAAAATGTAAAACATACAAATGCCGGTCGGAACCAGCGCGACCAAACCGCCGCTCGCCGCCCAAAACGTCTTGCGATTCCCCGCCTCGCGATACATCCCCGGAAGCGAGTGCCGTCCGTTGCGTCCGCCGTATCGACCGAGCGCCCATTCCGACCAAGCGATCGGAATCGCGACAAGCAAGAGCGAAATAAAATACGGAATCATAAACGCGCCGCCGCCGTACGTCGCGACCTGTCCCGGGAAGCGCAAAAAGTTCCCCAAGCCAACCGCGCTCCCGGCGACCGCCAAGACGACGCCTAAATTCGATTCCCAATGTTCGTTTTTACCGTTCTTTTCGCGAGCCATTCGAGTCTCCGCTTTCTTATCGGGCCGTCGGACGCGCTTCCGTCGCGCCCTTAACCGCCGCCGTTTAAACGTTTAACGTTTGTTTTATTCCGCCGCCGAAATCTTTCGCGTTTCTTCCGTTTGCTCGGCGTTCTCCGCTTCCTCGCGCCGCCAACGTCGCGACGCTTTCAACGAAACGACGATTAACGCCGCCGTCAAAAAACCGATGAACGCCAACGTAACCTGCGCCGCCGTATCCTCCGCGACTCCGGCGAGCCGCGCGCCCAAATTGTTCGCAAGCCAAAGCGCGAAAATAATCGCCAAATACGGCGTCGAAACGTACTTAACGACGAAACCAAGCGCCCGCGGAACGCGAATCTTCGCCCCGCGCTCCAACTCGGCGACCATCTTGTCCGCGCCCCAAACCCAAGCGACCATAATCGTTTGCAACAACGCGAAAACGAACGGCGTAAAGTTCGCGAGCCAAAAGTCGAACGAGTCGAGCGCCGCTAAATTCTTCGTAAACCAACAAACGATACCGATTCCGACGAGGTTGACCGCCAACGTCGCCGCGACGCTGAGGCCGCGCGACCAACGAAACGCCTCTTGCGTCAGCGCGACCGTCGGCTGCACCAACGAAATCGAACTCGTCAGCCCGGCCAAGAAAAGCAAGCTAAAGAAGAGGAATCCGAAAATTTCGCCCCCCGGCATTAAGCCGAAAACGTTCGGCAAAACGACGAACCCCATCGCGAACGTGCTGTCGAAACTCCCCGCCGCCGCGACGCCGAGGAACATAATCGCCGCCGGAATCGTCATCAGCCCGCCGAGCGCGACTTCACAAAACTCGTTCGCCGCGACCGCCGTCAAGCCGGAAAGGGCGATATCGTCGTCTTCCTTAACGTAACTCGCGTAAGACGTGATCGCGCAAAGGCATATCGACACCGAGAAGAAAATTTGCGCCGTCGCCGCGAGCCAAACTTCCGGGTTGCCAAGCGCCGTCCAAACGCTCGTTTGCCCGACGACCGCGCCGCTCTCGTCGAGAACGGGTCGCGACGGATTCCACATAAACCCGAGCCCGTCGACGAAACTTTGCCCCTCGACGCCGGTCGGGTTCCCGAGCGTCGCGACGCGCGTAATCACCGCCAACGAACACAAGACCAAAAGCGGCGTCGCGATTTTACAAAAACGCTCGATTCCCTTAGCGATTCCGCAGTAAATCAGCGCGAAATTCGCAAGCGCGCAAGCCGCCGTCGCCAACAACAGCGGCGACGCGAAAATATCGCGGAACAACGAGCCGTCGCCGCCGCTCATTCCGACAAATTGCGCGAAAAACGCTTCGTAACTCGCGGAATCGCTCAACTTCAATCCGGCGTCGAGCGACGGAAAGAGCGAAAAGCCCAAGCCGAGCGGTTTCAAACATCCGCCGAGATATTGGAGCGCGTAAAGCAAGCACCAAGACTCGATAAAGACGTAATACATACAGATGACGAGCGGCGCGAGCGAACAAACCCCGCCGCAAACGCCCCAAATCGTCTTGCCGTTCCCGGCGGCG
>JAFSFF010000021.1 GCA_017435375.1 Thermoguttaceae bacterium | reverse complement strand
GCTCCAAAACGGCGCGGTCGCTCGGGCGGGCGTCGCCGTCGATGACGAAACCGACGCCGCTCAAATCCCAACGCTCGAAGTACTTGCGGCAATGTTCGACCCAAACGTCGAGCCCGCTCGGCAGGTTCGAGAAACGACGCGGTTCGAGGAGCGCCGTCGGATTGACGTACCCGGCGCCGGAGTCCCCCGCGACGAAAAAGTCGAGATCGCTCTTCGTCCGGCGGATGTAATCGAAACCGGGCGCGAAACGGTCGGCGAGGTTCGGGTTGAACGCCCAGCTAAGCGGAATCGAGCCGCGCGCCTTGTCGTTCCAAAAGACCGGGGCCGTCTGATAGACCCAAGCGGCGGAGTCGTAATCGCCGCCGTAAATCGCGACGAACGTTTTATCGACCGGATAACCGTTATCGTCGATATAACCGCGACGGCGGAGATCGTCGACCGTCGGTTTGCGCTGCGGATAACGGTCGGCGAGCGGGAAATGTTGGAAGAAGGAGGCGTTCGCCATCGCGCCGAGCCCGAGCGCGTCGGCGTCGAGGTAAGCGTTGTAATTGGAAAGGATTTCCGCGTGCCGCCATTCGGTTTGGACGCCGCCGTGTTTGCCGCCGACGTTTCCGTGATCGGTGTATTTGGCGTCCCAAGGCGTGAAACCCGCGACGCGAATCGTTTTTCGTCCGCCGGTCGCGTCGTAAGCGGCGCGAAGAATGGCGTTAAAAGCGTTAAAATCGGCGCCGAGCGGCTGAGTCGGCTCGTCGTTTGGCGTTTCGTCGTCCCAAGGGCTCAGGTCGAAGAAGAACGCGGCGCGGGAGATTCCGAAGTCGCGGTTCGTTAGGCAGTGGTTCTGCGTCGCGCCGATCGGGCGGCGAATCCAGTCGGCGTCGAGGTAATACCCGCCTTCGGTTGGGTTGAGTTTGCCGGTTTTAAGGTATTTTTCGATTAGCCAATAATAAGGGTCGCACTTGACGGAGCCGGTCGAGTCGAGGTCGGTTCCGGGGATTTTGCCGGAGCCGACGAAGAGCGGGGAACCGTCGGCGTTAATCAGCCGGACGACGATCGGGAGGCGCGGGCCGTTCGGGTCGGCGACGAGGCGCGAATAAAGGGAGCCCGGCGCGGGGTCGAAACGAATCGGGAGGAGCCGGTCGGCGCCCGCGACGCTCGCCGCGACGTTCGCCGTCGACGGAACCGCTTCGTCGTAAAGAACGACGCCGTCGAACGCGTCGGCGAAAACGGTTAAGAGTTCTTCGAGCGAGCCGATTTCGCGCCGTTCGCGACCTTGCAGCCAACCGCGCCGCGCCGGTTTGGAGCCGTTCGCGGGAATCTCCTTCGAGAAGAGGTCGAGCCAAAAACGGTCGGTTTCGACGCCTTGCGCCGCGACGAAGAAGACGTAAAGTCGCGCCGCGTCGCGGTTTGCGAGCCCTTGGAGCGCGGCGACGAGGAACGTTTCGTCCCAAGCGCGGCGGACGGCGGTTGGGTCGGCGCGGTCAAAATCGCGAAGCGAGGTTAAGTCGTAAAGATAAATCGGTTCTTCCAGTTGGGAGGGCGCGGCGTTTTGAGCGCTTTCGGCGTTTTGCGGAGAATCGGCGAAAACGGCGGACGACGCCGACGGACGAACGAGCGCGAACGCGGCGACGAGGAGCGTCGCGACGGCGGCGAGGAAGGCGTTTTTTTTCATCGGTTTTTTCTTATATTAATTAATATTGGCAAAAATCGCGAAAACGAGGGGCGAGACGGTCGAAAATCGGCGGGAAAACGGCGATTTCGAACGGGCGAAACGGCGAACGCCGACGATTCGCGAATTGGCGAACGTCGGGCGGCGCAACCGCGAACCGGAAACGCCGGGCGTCCGGACGAATCGGGAATTGCCGCGCGAAACGTTGGGGTCCGGGCGACGCGAAACGACCGAGTCCTCGTTGGCGACCGAGAAACGGGCGGCGTTGCGAACGACGGGCGCTCAAAACGCCGGTTTTGCCGATTTTACCGGTTAAACGAACAACCGTCAAGCGGCGACGGCGGCGAATCGCGGGAAACGTCGGCGTCGGGCTTGACGGTTGCGACGGTTGAAGCGGTCGCGCTGGTTTTAACGAGCCAACGGCGTGTTTGCCGGGCGGTTAAAACGCCGGATTTGCCGATTAAATCGGTTTTAAGGAAGCGGACGACTCGTTAAATAGCGCGATTTCGGAAACGTCAAGGCGTCGGCGGGAGGTCGTAAGGGCCGAGACCGACTTCGGAGGGCGCGAAGTTCGGCGGGAAACCGTCGGCGCCCGGTTCGCAGAAGACGTCGCGAATCGCTTCGTACATCCCGAACCCGAACTCGCGGTTCGGCTCGGCGTAAGAGCCTTCGCCCCATTCGTTTAGCGGCGCGAGAACGAAACGCTTGACGCCGGTTTGATCCGCAAATTCCTTATAATCGGCGCAATGCTTCCGGAACGTTTCGACGTCGCGGCCGTAAACGACCGTTTGGCGGAAGCCGTGCCAAGGTCGGGAGTCCCAACCGGTCGACAAATTCGGAATAAACGGCAAAATTCCCGCGTCTCGCCAACTCGCCCAACGCTCCGGCGCCGACGAAACGACGTCCGCGTAAGGGTACAGTTTCGGATTCGCGAGGATTTTGTCGCCGGGGTGCATGTCGTGATAAATCGTCGTCGCGTCGAAAGTTGCGTCGGCGAGCTTTTGAATCGTCGCCGAGTCGGTCGCGTGTTCCGGCCATTTCATCGCGACGAAGTAAACGCCCTTCAGTCCGGCTTCGACGCAAAGGTCGCGGCTGATTTGGAACGCCCGAGCGAGCCCTTCGCCCGGTTTCAGCTCGACGCCGTTCTTCTTCGCCTCCGCGATCATGTCGGAGTCGATAACCGCCGGGTCCCAAATGACGACGACCGGTTTACCGTCGATTTGATAATATTCCGGCGTCTTAAAATAATTCTCGAGCCAAAATTGCGTAACCGCGCGCCAATCGGCTTCGGAGTGCGTTCCGGGGCCGTTGTGATTCGCCCACATAACCGCCCATTTTAAATATTTTTTGTATTTTGCCCGATAAAACGCCTTCACCCAATGGTCGAGCGAGATTTGCCCGGCGCGCCAGTACCAGTCGACGAAGAAAAATTGAATCCCGTTTTCGACGGCCCATTTGATCTGCCAATCGACGACTTCCGGGTTCGCCTCGTCGTAATAACCGAGGAGCGGGCGGCGAATCGGGGCGGTCGCGTCGACCTTGTCCCAACCGCTGCGGCGCGACCAACCGGGGAAGTAATAGGCGCCGATCTCGTATTCGCTTTTGACCGGGCGAGGCTCCGGAATGTAAGACGCCGGGGCGAGTTCGAGCGCCGGGAGGACGTTAAACGGAAGCCGCGGCTTCGCAAACGCGAAAAGGTCGAAACCGGGGATTTTCGTCGTTCCGCGAAGAACGAGTTGGGGCAAATGGCGGCCCGAGTCGTCGACGTCGAAGGTCAAGGTAAAACGCGACGCTTCGCCGGGCGCGAGAACGAGTTCCGGCGGGAACTTAAATTCGCCGTTTGCGTCGGCGTCGACCGTCCAAACGGTTTTGTCGACGTTCGAGTCGTCCGGGCGCGAAAAAGCGAGTCGGTCGCCGGTCGGGTTCGTTCCGAAAAGCGGGTCGACCGCCGTTTTTTGCGCCGAAACGCGAACGAGTTTGGCGCGAGAGTCGGCGTCGGCGGAGCGACCGATTTCATCGGGTTGGAGAACGGTTCCAAAGAGTTCTTCGAGCGGCGCGCCCCCGGCGTTGCGGACGATTAGGTCGAAATCGACCGTCGTTTTTCCCGTTTTCGCGTCGAGTCGAGGAAGCGGGTTTTCCGGCCCGGCGAGTTGAACGGCGAACGCGCCCGGCCCTTGCGGCTCTTTAGAGAAGGAAAGGCGGCGCAACTCGCAATTTTTCGGAAGCGCGACTTCCCAACGATAGGCGCGGCCCCCCCAACCGGCGAAAAGCGAAAGATCGACGTTCTTGACGCAATGTTCGTCGCCGCTCGCGTTTCCGTCCGGGTCGAATAGCTCGTCGACGTCGAAAATCGGGACGTCGACGGTAAAAACGCCGGTTTTGTCGAGCGTCAAGAAGCGAAGCGAAGCGAGCGGGAAGGGCGTTTCGTCCGGGACGCTTTCGTCGCGTTCCCATTCGAAGTAAAGATTCGAGCCGACCTGCGCCGGGTCGAGCGCGAAAACTTCGCTCCGCCAAACGTTTTGCGTCGAGGAAGCGCCGTCGGCCCGGAGCGCGTCGAGACGGGCGCCGCTCCAACTCGGATCCGCCAACGGCTCGGCGTTTTCGACGTTAAGATCGACAATTTTGATATAATCGATTTCAACGTTGCGAGCGGCGGCGATCTCCGCTTCAGTCGGACGACCGAAGTCGACGCGGAACTTGATAATTTGCGGCTCCGCGAGCCAGTTCGGCGCGATTTGGTAAACGGCGAAATCGGGGCCGCCCTTAATCGTCCAGGTCAGCGACTTTGCTTGCGAAAACCCGTTGTATTGGCCTTCGTTCGACGACGCGTAAAAAAGTTCGCCGACGCCGTCGCTTGACGATTTCAAACGAATTTCAATGAATTGGCCCGGTCGCGGTTTCAGTTCGAATTGCGGACTGACGACGAACGGATCCCAACCCTCAAACCAAGCCTTCATAACGCCGTTTTGGACTTTCGGCTTTGTTAGATGGTTGCGCCCCCAAGCGGTCGCGTCGGCGTCGGCGTCGAAATTCCAAACGACGACGTCGGTCGGCTCCGCGGCGGCGCAAAACTGGGACGACGGGGCCGGGTTTGCGGAAAATAACGATAACGCGGCAAACGCGGCGAGCGTTCGGAAAACGCGTCGCGGCGCAAAAAACGATAAACGATTCATAAACGCCTTTCGGTTGAATAAAAACGGAGAGAGAAAGACTTAAAATGGGAAAAACGGGAAAAAGGAAAGGAAACGCAAGGAACCGCCCGTTCGACGGTCGAACAGGAAGCGAACGGTGCGACAAGGCGGAACCGAGCGAAAAAGGGCGCGGAACGAACGGCGAAAAAACGCCGAACGGGGCGCCAATAAGGCGAAATCGCGCCGTTTTTGATGAAACGACGCGATTTCCGAAACGATTACTCGAATTCGAAGTCGATTTCTTCGTCGCCGCCTTCGACGGAAGCGGAAGCCGCCGCCGGAGCCGCCGAACGAGGCCGCGTCAAGAGTTCGAGCGGCGTCGCGCCGTCGAAAAACGCCCGGCTAACGTTCGCGAGCGTTCGGTTCGGAACGACGCCGCGAACGAAATTGCGCTCCTTGGTAAAGCTCCAAATCCAAAGCGCTTGCGGCGTGTCGGGCGGGAGCGGGCGAGCGTTGAAATCGGGAAGGTTCGGGAAATAGTTGACGCGAAGCCAAGCGGCGAACGTTTGCGCGTCGGCGGCGTCGAACCGAACCGCGCCGACGACGTTAAACGCTTCGCGGGGCGGGAGTTTCGCGGCGAGTCGGTTCAAGTTGACGCTAAAATCGACGTCCGGAACGGTCGTTTTGTAAGCGCGTCGGCGACCCGGCTCCGTCTCGGAACGCCAATTTTGGAGCGCCATTCGGAGGAAAACGTCGTTCCCGAGACTGATCAGGAGGCGGCGTTCGTCGAGGACGACGGCGATACTCCGGCGGGCGAAAAGGGGCGTCGGGTCGGCGAAGCGCGCGTCGGCGTTCGCGGAACTTAACATCGCGTATCGGAGGCGGTCTTCGAGGTCGCCGTTTTCGATTCCGGCGAGGAGCGCGCCCGTCAACGACGAGAAGGAACCGCCGCCGACGCCGAGCGGTTTCGGCGGGATGCGCCCTTCGCGGTCGGCTCGCATAATCGCCGACTGCCGGACGTAAGTTTCCAAGTCGGAAATATACGCGCGGTAACCGTCGATTTCAAACTCTTTAAGCGCTTCTTTTTCGCCCGCCGACTCGCCGATCAGACCGCCGATGAGCGCGCCGAGCGCTTCGCCGCGAGCCGCCGCCGCTTCCGGGTCGGCCGGATTGCGCGGAGGTCGGCGCCGCGCGAGCTGCCGGTCTTGCCGTCGCGCCGCCAACGCGCCGAAGAGTTCCGCGCCGAGTTCCGCCGCTTGTTTCGAACCGACGTAACGCCCGATTTCTTGCGCTTTCGGAACGGTCAGTTCGCGGACGAACGCTTGCGAGTCGTCGACTTCGAGGTAAAAGAGCCAAGACTCCGCCGCCAACTCGCCTTGACGCGGGAGAGCGAGCGAATATTCGACGCGGCGCAGGCGGTCGAACGGCTTGGGCAGCTCGGAAACGAGCGCGGGCGCGAGGTCGAATTGGCCGGAAAGGGGCGCTTCGGCGTCCGGAAGGACGAAGAAGAAGCGGTCGGCGTTCAGGTCGATCGGCGCGGCGGGGGGCAAGGACGCGAGCCGTCGCGCGGCGGCGGAACCGGGGCGCGGCTCCTTTTGGAACGAAACGAACGCGCCGAAATCGTCGAGCGAAACGTCGCAACGAATCGACGCGATTTCGGAACGGAGGCGTTCGCGGAGCGCGTCGGCGTCGGGGCCGTTTTGCGCGTCGGGGGAGAAAAGCGGCGCGAGTTCCGGCGGCGCCGACGCGGCTAACTCCCGCCAAAACGGGCGGTTATGTTCGGTCGCTTCGAGAAGACCGCGCGGCGTCGCTTCGAAGATTAGCGTCGGTTCGACGAGACCGGGCGAAAGCGCGGCGACCGGAGCGGAGGGGGGCGCGACGGCGTTCGGGCGTTCGCGACGGGGGCCGCCGGGTCGCGGCGCGGTCGGTTGGGGCGAGGCGAAACGAGCGAGAACGGCGCCGTCTTCCGGACGAGCGAGCGCGACGAATCCGCCGTCGATCGGTTTCGCCAACGCGTCGAACGGGCGTTTCGTTCGAACGCAACCGTTGGCGTCGGGTTGTTTAGCGTTTCCGCCGAGCGCGCCGACGAACGCTCCGAAGTCGTCGACCGGAAGAACGAAAGCGGCCCGAGCGCGCGGCGATTCGGCGTCGAAGAAGAGGAACAGCCCGGCGGGCGCGTCGAGGTCGAGCGCTTTGACGGCGCCGCCGAACGGAGTCGCGCGCATCGCGGTCAAGGGGCGAAACGCGACGTCGCTCGTTTGTTGAAAGAACGTCGCGAGGTCGTCTTCGAACCGGCGCAACGAGGCGGCGCGAGCGATAAACGCGGCGGATTCCGGGCGCGGGAGCGTTTTCGGCGTCGCTTCGAAGATTAGCGTCGGTT
>JAFSFF010000167.1 GCA_017435375.1 Thermoguttaceae bacterium | reverse complement strand
CTCGGACAGATCGACTGTCGAGAAATCCGGTCGACTCGCTCCCATAACGCCGCCGCCAACGCGTTTGTTTCCGCAAAAATCCCCATCGTCGTCGCTCCTGTTACTTGGTTTGCTGTTTGGAGGCGGCGCCTCCAAGCCTCCGCTTCGGGGCTGTCGCCCCGGAACCCCACCCAAGACGCGAACACGCGAGCGCCGAGGGCAGGGCGGTTAGTATTAGCTTTTGCTTATAATAGGCGGCGGACGGTTTGAGAGGCCGTCGACCGCCTGTTTTTTCCTGTTCCGTTTTCAAAAGCGTTTTCCGTCGATTGCGGAGCTTTTTTCAAACGGCTAAAACGGCTAATTTCGCAATTCGCAAACAACCCTTTGTAACGCTTGAACTTAACCTCTTTTTCTGTTTTACCCCGAACCGAACATAATAAACATTATCGGACGTTGTTGTAATACGGAGATTGTTTGTTAAGTTAATCAAAATAAGTTAAAATTAGCATTCTTAGTATTCTAGAAATTCAGCGGAGAATATGAAAACTAATATAGGGAGCGCGAACCGGATAACGTTGATTTTAGGCCGCCGTTAAAAAACAGAATTTGAACTCGGCAAAAATCGCGACGCTTTTCCCTGCTCTTCATTAAGCGGTGCACAATTTTACAAATTTAAGCAAATACGTAAAAGTTTGAAAAACGACGACGCATTGGGCCGATTTCCTTTATTTATTTTTCTTGTCCCGCGCGCATTCGCTTTGCAAACCGAACGTTTAATTCGACGCCGCTTGAGCGACGCTATTAGACGTCGCGCTAACCAACGTCGCAAACGCTCGCAAGTTCCGCTAGGACGCTTTGTCGTAAAATAATCGCGCCATTGCGCGACCGTCGCGATAAAATCGACGTTATCTTCAAGGCGTAAAAACACCTCAAAGATAACGTCGATTTTGCTTTCTCGCTAACGTCGCGCTTCCCCAAACGCTTTTCAAACGACGGAAACCCAAAAGGTTAGGACGATCGCAATAAAAATTTCAGAACGCCGCCTTTTTTTGCGCATAAACGCCGCGCGCCCCTTTTCGACGTTATTTTTGAGCGACGCCGCCTCCGCTTCGACGGTCGAACGGTTGCGCGGCGCCGTCGAAAAGCCGGAGTCGCCGTTATGAAGCCGTCCCCTCGCCCCGTCGCTCTCGCCGCTCTTTTTCTCGCGTCGGCGCTTGGAATCGTCGTTTTTTCTCGGATCGCGTCGAATCGAAATCGTTCGACGCCCGCGCCGGAATCGTCGGTCGGCGAGTCGCCCGCCCCGCCGCCCGCCCGACGTTCCGATAACTTCGCGCCTACGCCGTCCACCGCCGTCGCGCCGTCCTTCGCTCCGTCGGAACCAACGCAAACATCGCCGCTTACGACGCCGTCGTTTCTCGCAACGCGCCCCGCCGAGCAAGCGAACGCCGACGCGCCGTCGCCCGACGAGGACGCAACGCCCCCTAAAACGTCGACTCCGTCTCCAACGATCGACGCCGTTCCGGTTCGCACCGCCGTCGCGACCGTCGCCGACGTCGAAACAAAACGCTCGTTTCGCGGTTTCACCGAAGTCGACCCGGTCGAAATCGTCCCCCGCGTTCGCGGTTTCCTCGAATCGATCGAGTTCCAACCGGGCGCGCTCGTCGAGAAAGGCGACGTCCTCTTCCGCGTCGAATCGTTCGATTACCAAAACGAAGTCGACGCGGCGAAAGCGGAACTCGCCGCGGCGACCGCTCGAGAAGCTCGCGCTAAAGCGACGCATCGCCGCAATTTGCAACTTCGCAAAGATAAGTCGGTCGCCGGCGTCGTTACCGAGGAGACGCTCGAAGAGAGCCTAACCGCTTGGCGCGCCGCGAACGCCGAGAGCGCGAAGGCCCGCGCGCGACTCGCCGCCGCCGAAAAGCAACTCGAACGAACGGTCGTTCGGGCGCCCTGTCGCGGTCAAATCAGCCGTCCCTTTTATCCGGTCGGAACGTTCCTCGACGGCGCCGCGCTCGACCCGCCGGTCTTGGCTCGCCTCGTCGCGATGGATCCGATGCTCGTCTATTTTTACGCGACCGACCGCGAGTTTCTCGAATTTCAACAAAAACGTCGAGACGCTCTTAAAGCGCGACTCGGCAAGCGTTACAACGAAAAGAATTACGCGAACGTCTCCCTGCGCGAAGCGTTGCAAGCGGAAAAACTTCCGGATTATATCGACTTTGAAGCGCGTTTCCCGGGTATCGACGAAAAGGGCGTTTATTCGCGACGCGGCGTCGTTAATTACGTCGACAATCAAATCGACCGTTCGACCGGCGTCGTCGCGCTTCGGGGCGAGATTCCGAATCCGGATTACTCGATTTATCCCGGCGTCGTTTGCGAAGTCGCGTTGACCGACGAGCCGGTGAAAAACGCGACGTTAATCGACGTCAAAGCCGTTTGTTCCGACCTCAACTCGCAATTCGTTTGGGTCGTCGACGAAAACGACGTTCCGCGCCGCCGCTCGGTCGAACTCGGACGCAAAACGGAAAACGGTTCGCAAGTCGTCGCAACGTCGGGCGTTAAGCCGGGCGAGCGTTACGTCGTCGACGGCGTTCTCAACTTGCGTCCCGGTTTGCGCGTCGTCGAAGCGGCGCCGCGAAAACGCCTCGATTCCGAACCGTTCGCTCCCGCCGACCGCGAAACCGCCGTCGCGTCGACGCCCGATTCGCCCGAAACCGCCCCGCGGCAAAACGCCCAAACGTTCCGCGCCGCCAAACCGGTCGTCCCCGTCCCCGCCGATTCGCTAAACTCGCCAGACGCCGCGCCAAAACGCCAAAACTCGTCAAATTCCGCAAACGCCTCGAACCTTGCCGACGCGCCATCTCCCCAAAACTCCTCAAATCCCGCAAACGCCGCCAACCCCGACGGCGCGCTAAAACAACCAAACGGGTCAAATCCCGCAAACGCCGCCAAACCCGACGACTCGCTAAAACGCCCAAGCGCGCCAAAGCCCGCGAATGTCGCCAACCCCGACGACGCGCTAAAACAACCAAACGGGTCAAAGCCCGCAAACGCCGCCAACCCCGATAATAAGCCAAAACGCCCAAACAACGCCAATCGCCCCGACGCGTTAAAGCGCTTCGATAACGCGTCCCCCGTCGCCGCTTTTTCCAACGCCAATTACGCCGACCGCGCCGTTTCGCCAACTTCCGGTTTCCCCCGCGACGCGTCGAAATCGCCGGCCCCGCCCCCGCCCCGTTCCCCCGTCTCCGCGTTTTCCGCCGCGCAAAATCGATAAAATCGGAAAGCGGCGTCCGGCCCGCTTGAAATTCG
>JAFSFF010000166.1 GCA_017435375.1 Thermoguttaceae bacterium | reverse complement strand
CCCCATCTTAACACGTTGACAGAAATTGCGAGCCATTTTGTAACCTTTCGCTAAAAATAAACGTGGATAAAATAAAGTTGCAAAATTAAGCGCATATTACGACGGCGGAAAAAGGTAAAAACGCGAACCGCCGCCGTTTTTACTAACGCGATTTTACCCGACGCGAAAAGTAAAGTCAAGAATTTTTTCGACAATTTTGCGATTTTTAATAAAATTGTCGCGACGGCGCCAAATCTGAAAATGGAGACGTAAAAAAACGCCGATTCTCGCGCTTTGAACGGATAACCGGCGTTGAAAACGGTAAGCGTCGCGTTAAATAACGAGCATCATTCGGTCGGGAGTCCGAGTTTCGCCATTTCGGCGAGGAACGCGTCGTGGTCGACGTAGTGAATCGTTTGGAAACCGAACTCCGCCGCCGCGACGACGTTTGCTTCGAGGTCGTCGATAAAGAGGATTTCGTTCGGTTGGAGGTCGGGAAGTTCTTTACGCGCTTCGGCGAGGGCGATTTCGTAAATTTCCGAGAACGGTTTCAGCGCCTTCGCTTCGAAACTGGCGATTTTGTGCGCCGGGAAGTATCCCCAAAAGCGCGGAAACGCCGTCTCGACGTACTTCCAGTGCATCGGATTAGTGTTCGAGAGGACGCCGCGCGGGAAATTCGACTTCGCCAAGCGGCGGACGACCGGGAGCATCGGCTCGTTGACCCAAAAAATGTCGTTGGTGGCGGCGATGAAATCGTCGACGTCCGGCGTCGCGTCGAGCTGAGCGCAAACCTCGGCGAAGTATTCGGAGGCGGTGACGTCGCCCTTTTCGTAGCGGTAATAACGCTTGTCCTCGAAAAGGACGTCGCGAATTTCCGCTTCCGGTTTTTCGGTCAGCGCGGCGACTTGATAGAGCATACGTTGAATACTGAAACGAATAAGAACGTTTCCAAGATCGAAATAAACGAATCGAACGGCCATAGGAATGTCAAACGGGGCAAGATAGGTAAGGCGGGCGGGATGAAATCGCGTCGACGCGGGGCGCCAAGGCGCGTTTTGCGTCGACGTCGTTATTATACGCGATTTCCTCCGTTTTGGAAATAGCGATTCGTCGTTTTCGCGAAATTTTGTTTTGCTCTTAAAAGCGTCGGGAGGGCGGTTGAGAAGACGGGGCGATTTTGACGATTTTAACGCCGTCGAACGGAGCGCGTCGGGCGGCGTTTCCGCGTTATATATAATATATTGACAAAATCGCCGGAAGAGGGCGCGAACCGCAAGCGCAAAGACGACGCCGCGCCGCGACCGCGGTCGCGAAGGCGGCGTCGAAAAAAACGAAAAAAACGGGCGACCGACTTAGAAAAGCGAGGCTTCGCGACCGAGTTCGAAAATCCAAGGAGCGGTTTCGCCGAAGTCGCCGAGCGCGCCTTTCGAGCATTTGTAATTCAAGCCTTCGAGGGAGTTTTTCGCGCCGTTTTCGCCTTTTTGCAAGCGAGCGACGAAACTTTCGGCCGACGAAGCGACGTAAATCGCGACGATCAGCGTCTTTTTGCCGTCTCGGTCGTTCGCTTCGACGATCGGTTTGACGTTTTCGGCGAACGTTTGGCCGATACCGCAGAACGCCGCGTCGACGCGGTCGAACCCGAGTTCCGCCGCCGCTTTAAGCGCGTCTTCGTTGAGCGAGTCGACGAGACCGGCGTAACCTTCGTCGCCGTGGGCGATTACGAGGAGGCGTTCGTTTTTCGGTTCCTTGGAGATCGACCGCGCTTCGGCGACGACGAAGTTTTTCAGCAGGTCGCCGGAGGAGAGCGTCGGCGTCGCGACGGTCGGTATTTTCGAGCGAACGACTTGAATTCCTTCTTCGGCCAACGCGGCGCGCATTTCGGCGGAGGCGTAAATTCCGAGAATCGACGCGACGTCGAATTGGACGTGGCTCGTCGGGTAAACGAAGACCGGAACGGCGACGACCGCGTCGCAACCCGCTTCTTCAATGCGTTTATAAGCGGACGCAATATCGTTCGGCGCTTTGCTGAACTCCATTTGCGCGCCCTCGACGACGGCGAAGAGCGGGATTTTTTCGTTCAACGCTCGAACGCGGTCGACCATTTTGCCGGTGAATTTCGACCAACTCGGCGCCGGAGAGCCGTGAAAGACGAGAAGAAGCGCCGTTTTTTCGCCGCGCGGAACGAGTTCGACCGCCGAAGTCGCCGCGTCTTCGGCTTTATTCGGGGAATGGGCGGAAACTTGCGACGCTCCGAGCGTAAGGAAGGAAGCGGCGACGGCGGCGAGGGCGAAAGTAAGGCGAGACAAAGAAAGTTTCATTGGGTTAACCTTTCAAAAACGGCGGTTTCGACGGCGAAAAAAAGTCGATCGGGCGACTTAACGCGCGTCGATAAACCGCTTGGTTGCGATAATGTTAAAATTGTCGGGAGGGGGACGTCGCGTCGTTTCCCTTTGGAACGGGCGTCGGCGGCGCGACGAAAGTTAAATTAGTCAAAGTCTGGAAGGGGGCTCTAATAAATGTAGCCGCGTCTAATTTAGGGTGGCGACCAAAACGCTTAAAGCGACTCGCTTTCGCTTCCCGCGACCGTCGCGGCGGCGCGCCAAACGTCGAGATCGACCGTGTCGCCGACGAAACGAACGGAACCGTCGGCCATCAGCGCGTTAACTCCGCCGGAGTGGTAACTTCGCGCCGCGTAAAAGCCGTAATTCATATAGCTGCAACTGAATTGCGAGGCGTTCGGGGCGAGGAAAGCGCCGAAAGTCGAGTAAGCGGGCGACCCGGAAAGCCAAGTTCCGCAACGCGTCGTTTGCCAAGTCGGAGACGAAATACCGCGTTGAATCGTGTCGACTTCCTCCGGCGTTTGGACGGCAAAGTTAGAGAAGGCTTGCATTTTAAGCATAACGCGCTTGATTTCCGTCGAGTTGCGGACTTCGTCGACCGTTCCGGAGACGGACGCGCCCGCGCCGGGGCCGATTCCCGCTTCCGAGAACATTAGCGTCGCGCTTGTTCCGTCGACGACGGCGGCGAGTTTACGGTTCGCGCCGTAATAAAATAGGCCGTTTGAGGCGAGTTTGCCGTCGACTTTCGTTCCGATTTTCGCGCAATCGGAACCGGTGCAAACGACGTAGCTCGACGGGTAAAGTTCGGCGGTTTCAGCGTTTGCGTTGCCGGCGTCGGTGAAGATTTTGAAGTCGGACGTTACTTTGGTTCCGGCGAGCGGGTCGCTCGGACAGGCGAGGAACGACGCGTTTTCTTGAACGGCTTCGGACAAGTGGTTGAGGATTCCGAGCGTTCCGTGCGAAATCGTTTTGTAAACCGGTTGCGAATAATCGATGAGGTTGGCGATGTTCGTCGCCTCCATATAAGGGAAGAGGCGCGCTTGAACCGAGTAGACTTCCGCCGAGGAATCGCCGAGCGGCGGGAACGCGTCGGCGTTGGTTCCGACGTAGTTGTGAACCGCTAACCCGTATTGTTTCAAGTTGTTGGCGCATTGCATTCGACGCGCGGCTTCGCGGGCCGCTTGAACGGCGGGAAGAAGGAGACCGATTAAAATGCCGATAATCGCGATAACGACCAGCAACTCGACAAGAGTAAAAGCGCGGCGATTTTTAAACGTGCGAAACATAACGCGAATTCCTTTAAAGGACGTGTCGCGGAGAAATCGCCGCCCTTCTGTTAGATTAATCTAATTTGGGGGCGAAAAAAAAACGATTAGGGCGCGACGGAGGGAAGTTAACATCGACGTTCGCTCGATGTAAACAACGAGAAAACGTAAACGAGGGGATAAACGAACTTGAATGAAAACGACCGGGCAAAGGGGCGATTTCATTCGAACTCAAGGGGCGCGAAAGGTGGGCTCGCGACATACCGAACGCGAATCGAACGACGATTCTTGCGTCGACGAGAGTAAGTTTAAGCTAATTTTGGGAGTTGTCAAGCGGATTAATTAAATTAATCTAACTTTTGCTGCAAAGAGACGTTTTTGATAATTTGGGAAAAATAAGACGATGTTAACGATAAGAGGAAATAACGAGTACCAGAAAGTTTAAAATCGCTAAAGCCGTTGGCAAAAAGATCGCTCGGTTACGACAGGGACGCTCTGAGCGAAATTGCGCGACTTGCCGGACGCGCAAGCCGTCCTGGTTTTTGAGAGCTAACATTCGGCGAATTATGCGATTACGCCGAGGCGGCGAGCGAACGCGATTGCGCGAGCGTCGCGCGACTTTGCGACGTCGTCGCGAACGCGCGCGGCGGAAGATGGCTTCAATCCGTATTACGCCGACGAGACGGACGAAGAAGTCGTCGACGATATGAGCGAGTTCATTCGCCGAACGCGAGATTAGAAAAGCGCCGCCGCGCGAACGGCGACGGGAGGCTTGAATTTTTGCTTGCGGAAAGGTCGCGAAACGAGCCCCACGGGTATCGAATCCTCGAACTCGACGCGCGGCGCTTCTTCGAGGACGAGTTCGAAACCGCTTTCGACGACGCCGGACTGACGGAAGCGGGACGGGAAGCGGTCGCTCGAATCGCCGCGACTCTTTGCAACGACCTTCTTTT
>JAFSFF010000165.1 GCA_017435375.1 Thermoguttaceae bacterium | reverse complement strand
CGAAATCCCTCGTTCGATAACGGACGAGTCGACGTTTTGGCGACCGCGAATTATCGTCGAGAACGCGCGAAACGGACGCAAACGAGCAACGTTCGTTCTCCCGCAACCGAGCGACGCCGAGATTCAAGAACGCCGTCGTCGGCGCGAAATTCTGCGAGGCAAAATGAACTTAATGCGATAAACGACAAAGGAAACAACAATGGACAAACCAAAGACGCTTTACGATCAGATGTGCAAGTGTTGGCGCGACGGTCGCGATATGTTCAAACGCTATCGCGCGGAAATCGACGAATTGGAGGCGGCGATCACGCAGACGACGGAACGGCGAGTCGTCGAGTTTCCCGAGGCTCCGGCAGGTTTGTTGACGACGCTTTTCGTCGCCGTCAGGCATTTCGAAGCCGTTGCTATTCGCGCCGACCTGATTCGAATGTGGATCGAAGAGGAATACTGCGATTGGTTTCACGAAAAAATCGAAAACGACGCGCTTCGTTTTCTCAATTACCGGCGAACGAGTTTTGGGAAAGACGAATTAGAAACGCCTGAATTTTGGCGTCCGCGCGTCGTCGTCGAGCCTCTTGCCGATGGGAAAGTTCAAACGACGTTTATCAAAGAAGATACAAGTTGGAAGAGAAAACAAGAGAAAAGCGAAGAATGACCGACGCCGAACTCGACGCGCTCGATTACGATTGCGACTGGTTGACGCTTTGCGAGCGCTACGGCGAGACGCGGGCGGAATGGACGTTCAGCGCGTCCGGAGAATCGGTTTTGATTCGGAAATACGGCTGGGTCGCGCCGGAAATTCGCGAGCGTTGGGAACTTGCGCGAGGGAAGACGGCGACGACGGAGGCGTTTTTGCGCCGCCCTCGTCGAAGAAAACGGAAAAAGGAGAAAAACGAATGATTACCGACACGACGCTTGACCTTCAAGAGCCCGAGAATAAAACGTTTGCGTTTCCGGCGGAAGAGCCGCGAATCGGCGAACTTTGCCGAACGGACGACGGCGGCGTCTTTCTTTGCGTCGCGAACGACGGGCTCGACTCGGGGTGCGACGACTGCGACCTTTGCCCCGGTTTCGACGTCGAGACTTGCCCGTATTACAAGCTGTGTTCGGCGTTTCATCGCACCGACGGCGTTCGCGTTCGTTTCCTTGCGGTCGAGAACTTGACCGAGTTTGTCGCGGCGTCGCTTAACGAGGCTCCGTGTCGCGCGAAAGGCTCCGACAACAATGTTTAGCGACGAAGCGGAACGCGCCGACGTCTTGCTTGTCGCGACGTCGCAAAACGAGGCGAAAACGATTCGCGACTGCCTCGTCGACGCCGGTCGCGTCGTCCTTTGCGTCGAGCCGCGCGACGCGGTTCCGGAGCGCGTCGGGTCGATTCCGGTCGTCGTTTTCGACGCGACGAACGTCGGCGCCGCGACCGTCGACCGCGTTTGCGACGATTTCGCGTCGGTCGACGCGCCGACGATTTTGCTCTGCGACGAGCCGTTTTTTAACCGCTGGTACGACAAGACGTCCGCGCTGTTCGTTAAGCCTTGTCGCCGCGCGGCGTTTTTGCAGGCGATTCGGAACGCGGCGAAGCTCGCCGAGTCGACGCGACGCGTCCGTCCGACCTTTTTCGGGTTGCGGCTCGCCGACCTCGAGCGCCGCGCGATCGTCGAAACGCTCGAACGCGTCGGGACGAAATCGCGAGCGGCGCGAGTCCTAGGCGTCTCCGAGAAAACGATTTACAACAAATTGAAGCAGTATGGATTATTCGAACGTTACGCCGTCGAACGAAACGAGCGATAGCGTCGACTTTTCGCCGAACGACGGGCGCGAACTTCGGCGGCGACTCCTTGTCAAGCGCGTCGTCAAGTTGCGCGAACTCGGTTTGTCGTCGCGCGGCATCGCCGCGAAAATCGGAGCGACGCATCCCTTCGTGCGGGACGTTTTGCGAAGAGTCGACGAACGCGGCGCCGCCAACCTCGCGCTCGAACTCGACGATATTTGGAAGCCGACGTCGCCGACGCCGGAACGCTGTCCGACGTGCGGGCGCGTCTCGCTTCCGCCTTGCCTCGCTTGTTCGTTGCGCCGAAACGGCGAGCGGGTTTGTCAAGACGTCGCGGTCGATTTTCGCGATTTCGACGTCGATTTAACGCCCGACGAATACGAACGTTATGTCGCCGTTCGCGCCGCGAAAAAAGCGCGCGATGAAAAAAGGTCGGCGTTTTGGGGCCGCGATTAATTAGGACGAAGAGAAAAATGAAGTACGACGTCGACGCGATTAAGCGGGCCGCAAACGGCAAAACTCTCGATATTTTGCACGACCTTTGCGGCGTTCCGGAAGAAGTCGTCGACGCGGCGCTCGCCGGGAACAATCGCGAATTTCCTTGCCCGAAGTGCGGCGGCTCGACGCGGTTTCGCGTTACGTCGTTCGACCGGGGCCGCGTTTACTGCTCGCACTGTTGCCGCGACAAGTCGGAGGGAAGCGGCGATTTTTTGAGCGCGGTCAAATGGTTCAACGACTGTTCGTTCTCGGAAGCGCTGTCGCTCGTCGCGGATTATTTGGGCGTCGAGCCGACGACCGGCGATTCAAGCGTTTCGGCGTCCCGACACGCCCCAACGGTCGCGCCGAACGTCGCGCCGCCGCGTCGCGAAGAACGAGTCGACGTTTATTATTACGAGACGCAACGGGGCGAGCGTCTTTGGCGCGTCGTCCGGACGGAGCGTCCCGACGGTTCGAAAACGTTCAAACAAGAGCGGTTCGAGAACGGCGGTTGGGTCGCGGGGCTCTTGCCCGACCCGAACGACGGCAAGAAGGCGATACCCGTTCCGTACAACGCTTGCGCGCTCAAGGCGACGCTCGGCCTCGCGGAAATTTACGTCGTCGAGGGGGAGAAGTGCGCGGACGCGTTGAACGAACTGTTCCGCTTAGCCGGTACGCGTCGCGTCGCGACGACGCTCGCGGGCGGTTCGTCGCAGGCGTCGCGTTGGCGTTTGTTCGTTTCCGGTTTGCCGCGCGTTCCGGTCGTCGTTCTCGGCGACGACGACAAGCCGGGTCGCAAGGCGGTCGACGAAACGGTCGAAGCGTTCCGCAACGCGGGTTTCGACGTTCGCTCGAAAATCTTCGACGCGCCGCCGACCTTTCGCGGCGCCGGTTACGACGTCGCCGACTGGATCGCCGACCGCCGCGCCGAAGGCTTGACCGACCTTTTAATTTTCGACCGCCTCGACCGCGAAACAAGGCAAGAGGAAAAAACGGACGAAACGCCGTCGGAGGGACTCTT
>JAFSFF010000164.1 GCA_017435375.1 Thermoguttaceae bacterium | reverse complement strand
CGGAAGAACCAGTCGTGGTGCGCGCCGCTGTAGAGGTGGCCGCCTTCGCGAGCGCTGACGAGGAAGACTTCTTCGCTGAGCGGATACGGGGTCTTGTAGGCGTAAATTTTACCGGATTGGTGGTAATCGACCTTCGCGGCGGGGTCTTGCGGACCGTTGCCGACTTCGGCCCAAGCGACTTCGCGGGTAACGCGGTCGAGGCCTTTCGGGTAGTTCAAACCTTCGGACGGGTCGATGATCCCGATCGAGCCGTTGAACCAAGCGTGGTGGCCGAGACCGGTGAACATAACCTTGTTGCTGCCCGGGATGGCGCGGGCTTCGGTAAGGACGTCCGGCCAAGTCGATTGGTTGCCGTAGAAGGTTTGTTGGTTTGTGCCGTCCGGGTTCATCGTCCAGAGGGATTGAACGCGCCAGAGGGCTTTGTCCGTGTATTCCCAACGGGTGAAGATGACGCGACCGTCTTCGAGCATACTCGGGAGGTATTCCGGTTCGCCGTTGGCCGAAATGACGTAAATGTTCTTACCGTCGGCGTCGCAGCGCGAAACGGCGAAGGAGTGCGTCATCGGCATGCAGCGAACGTAGGAGTGTTGACGGCTCGAGCAGAACGTGATTTTACCGTCCGGCGTGTAAACCGGGTCGAGGTCGTCGTAGTCGCCGAACGTCAACTGTTTCAGGTTGGTGCCGTCGATATTGACTTCGTAAAGATGGAAGGATTTTTCGCCTTTCGGTTGGAAGCTGAAGAGGAGCTTCGAGCAGTCGTAGGAGACGTCCGGACGCCAGAAGCTGCCTTCGCGGCCTTTGAGAACGTCGAAAACTTCGCCGCCCGGGTTCAGCCCGACGATCAACATACGCCCGCCCGGTTCCGCCATAAAGCCGTTGCGGTGGCGCGCTTCGTGGCCCCACTCGTCGGTGGCGTCGCCCGGTTTCCCTTTCGGGTACGGGTTGTCGATCAAGACGATCTTTTCGAAGTCGATCAACGGGTTTTTGAACGTAATATCGCGTTTGACTTTGCGAACGGCGATGTAAAGTTCGCGCGCCGTTTCTTCGGTTTCTTCGGCGGCGTCGATCTTCTTTTCGAGTTCGGCGAGAGCGGCGAGGTCGGCGGTAAAGTCGACTTCGTCTTCGTAGTCGGCGACGATACGGTCGGCGATGGCGCGAGCGTATCCGATTTCGAGCTTGGCCTTTTCAAAGGTCGGCTCGTTGTCGCATTGGAACAACCATTCGGTTTCCAGTTGCTTCATTCCTTCCGGCGTAATGTCGGCGGCAAAACCGACCGTCGCGGTCAAGGCGAGCAACAAAGCAAGCAACGTTTGCTTCATAGCGTTTTCCTTAGCGGTAAGCGGGTAATGCGTCGCGGATTCAAAATCGAGCGTTCGCGACCGGCGCGTTTCGTCGACGATTTCAAAACAGCGTAAACGTAACGATTATTTCTTGCCAAACAGTTTCGAGCCGCCGTCCTTCGCTCGTTCTTCCGACTCGATTAATAACGAAGTTTCGGACGGCCCGCAAGCGTCGCTCGACGACAAAACGAAGGTTTTGCCGCGAACTGTCGGCGCAACTTATAATTTACCTTAAGAATAGCGTCGCGTCAACGACAGAACGCTCGACTTTCGCCGAGATAACGCGAATTTTTACTATTTTTCGCAAAAAATTTCCTTTTTTCGACGCAAACGGCGCGACGCGCCTTATTTTTGCAAAATCTCCGAAACACGCGTTTTCTCCATCTTTCCCAAATTAACGTCGTTTCGTTCGCGGCGGGCGGGCGGCCCGGCGTCGCAACGCGACCCAAGCGACGGAAAGGAGCGCGAATCCGACGACGATCGAAGTCGACGAAACGGGCGATTTTGGTTCTTCGGGCTCCTCCTGAACGACGTCGACGACTCGTCCGACCAAAACCGGAACGCGTCCCCAAGGCCCCGGCCCGGCCGACTCGGCGTTTTGCGCAGTTTCGGCGCTTTGAGCTGTTTGCGTGTTTTCGGAGCTTTGAGCGGTTTCGGCGATTTGCGTCTTTTGCGCCGACGTTTTATACGCCCAAGTTTTAGTAAACGCGCCGACAAAACAGATTTCGCGCCGATATTCTTTCCCTCCGCCAACTTTCAAACCGTCGGGGAGTTCCGGAACGCAAAGGACGAGAGGCCAACCTTGCGAATCGTTGGCGAAGAGATAAAGCTGGTAATATCGGTCGATTCCGGTCGCCGCGACGACGTCCGGGTCGTCGACGAGAACCAAGTTCGCCCGACGAACGCGTCCGCGAAGTCGAACGACGCGCCCTTGATTCCGCTCCGGACGATTGAAAAGGGCGACAACTTTTTCCGCTTCAGACGAGAAACTCGAATCCGGCGCCAAAATTGTTTTTTCGTTTCGACGCGCATCCCGGCGAACGGCGGAGAGCGTTTCGTAAAACGGGCGGACGTCGGCGCTCGTCCAGCGGAGCGTTCGCGCGATTTCCCGACGTCGCGCCGGGTCTTTTTCGGCGGTTAACGCGCGAATCGGATAAACCGGCGCCCCTTCGAACGCCGACAAATCGACGCCGAGCCGCCCAAGCGGGGCGTCCGTCGGGAACCAACCGACCCGCGCCGCCAACGCGACCGCTCCGTCCGCTTCTCGCCCGAACGAAACGCCGAGTCCGCCGACGCGCTCGCCGACGCCGACGTTCGACGGTTCGCTTATTCCCCCCGTTTCCGCCGTTTTACCCGTCTTCTCCGTTTTTCCCCGTTTGCCGTTCGCGTCGAAAAAACTCGACGGCGCGGCGAATTTCGGAACGATCGGCGAATAAACGACGAGCGTTTCCGGCGCGGCGGACGTATCGCCGTCTTCGCCAATTTTCCCATTTTTCCCAATTCCCCCGACGTCCGACGAATCGAGCGCGACGACGACCCGATAAAGCGCGTCGCCGCCAATTCGCGCCGATTCGTCCGCGCCGGTCGACAGGCGTTCGATTTGGAGCGCCCTTCCGCAAAAATAACGGACGCTCGCTCCCGGAATCGTTTTCGGGCGGACGTTCGGCGCCGCCGCGACGTAATCGCCGAGCGTTCCGGCAAGCGCCGCCGCGCCCTTATTTTTCCCACTTTCCTTATTTTGCCCATTTTCTCCAAACCGCTCCGCCAAAACAGACGGCGAAACGAGCCGCGCCAACCGCTCGAACGTCGCGACCGCGATTCGCCGCCGCTCGACCGCTTCGCTCGCGTCGAGTTTCGGGCGGAGTTCCCCCGACGCCGCCGTTTCGCGCCGCCAAGCGTCGACGGCGACGCCGGTCGCGACGCTCCAAAACGCCGCGTCGCCGTTATCTTGCGCATTTTCTCCAATTTCGCCAACCCGCGCAGTCTCCGCGTTTTCCGCAATCTCCGCAATCTCCGCGATTTCCGGCGTCTCGGAGCGAACCGCTCCGACGAACGTTCCCGCCGCGACGAGAAGGAGCGCGAACGGCTCGATCGAGTCGGGCAAGTCGAGCGCGTTCTTTCCCCGTTTGCCCCGTTTGCTTAACTTTCGGCCCGACTTCCGCCCGACGAACCGCCGCAAAAGAAGCCAAACGGCGACGAGTCCAACGCCGACGCCGATTTTAACGCCGAACGCGCTCCCCGTTTTTTCCGTTTTTTCGCCCGTTCCGCTCCCGACGTCCGCCGACGCCGCCCCGCTCCAACGGAAATCGACCGCGACGAGCGTCGGCGCCGCGTAAAAATCGTCCCCGCCGTCGAACGCCGTCGTTCGGTAATAAACGGCGGTCGCCTCGACCGTTTCGCGCCGGTACTCGACCGCTTCCGGATAAGCGGTCGCGTTTTCGAGCCGCTCGTCGACGTTAAAACCGGGCGGAGCGCGCCGCGTCAGGAGCCGAACCGGGTCGCGTTTCGAATCCGGAAGCAACACCCAAAGGTCGTAAAACCCGCCGCTTTTCTCGCTTGCGCTTTTCGCGCCGTTCGCCGAAACTTCGCCGTTTTGCGCCGCCCCGTTATTTTGCGCGACTTTATTGTTTTGTTCTGTTTCGCCAACTTGCGCGACTTCGCCATTTTGCGCTCCTTCGTCGCTTTGCGCCGTTTCTCGCGACGTCGGAACCCAAACGGCGCGGAGGAGCCGCCCGCGGAGCGTCAGCGTCTTCCCTTTGTACTTCGGCCCTTGACGGCGCAACTGGAAGTCGACCGCCTCCGCGAACGGTTTCAACGGCGTTTGCCCCGCTTCGCTCTTTTCCTTCGTTTCGCCAACTCGCCCAGTTTGCTCTGTTTCACTCGGTTCCAACGCGTTCCAAATCGCTTCGAGCGCGACGCCGTCCCGACGGTAAATCAGCGGAAAACCGTCCTCGATCCAAGCGTCCGACGGCGCGGTCGACGCGACTTCGCCGTTTTGCGCCGTTTGCGTCGTCGCCGTCCCTCGCTCAATTTGTTCAACTCGCCCAGTTTCCGCGTCTTGCGCTTTCGTCGCGTTTTCCCCGATCGCTCCGACGAGAACCCCCGCCGCCAACGCCGCCGTTCGAGCGACGCGTTTCCAAAAATTTCGATTGATTTTCATCGCCAAATCGAGTATCATTAACAAACGAGCGTTTCGCCGAGCGCCGCGTTTCGGTCGCCCGGTCGACTTTCGCCGTCGAACGCCGAACCGCCGCCGCTTTTCGCGCCGCTCGCCCGCTTGTTGTTCGTCGTTATTAATTAATATTGACAAAATTTTCCGAAAACCGCTCCCAAGCGACGGCGTCGACGCTTCGCCGCGTCGACGCGACAGGACGAAAGCCAATGTCCCGACGTCTTCTTTTTTCCGCGCTTTTCCAACGCTCCGACGCTCGCCGCGACGGCGCCCGTCTTCCATTATACGCCGAAAGGTCGCTTCGCGCAGCCCTCGGCGCCGCGATTTCTTCCGTTTTTTTTCTCGGAATTTCAATTTCGTCCCTTGAACCGGCGCGCGCCGACGAAGATTGGGAGCGTTTTTTGCAAGCGCTCGACGACCGCGGATACGACGACGTCGCGCTCGACTATTTGCGCTTGCTTGAAAAGTCCGGGAACGCGCCTCCGGAACTCGCCGCCGAACTCGATTTCCGGCTCGGCGTCGCGACGTTAAAATCGCTTTCGACCGCTCCGGCTTCCGCTCGAGCCGACTTGGCGGCGCAGGGTCGCGCTTCGCTCGAACGTTATTTGGCGGCGAACCCCGACTCGCCGAACGCGGCCGCCGCGAACGCCGCGCTCGCGCAAACGCTGATCGACGCCGGGGAACGCTCGCTCGCCGACGCCGCGAAAAAAGGCGTTTCGGAAGACGCGAAGTCGAAAGCGCTCCTGGCCGCTCGCGTCGCGTTCGCCGACGCGAAAAAACCGCTCGACGCCGCGCTCCAAGCCGCCCGAACCCGCGTCCAAGCCGTTCAAAGCGACGCGAAAGCCAAACAAACCGACAAACAAGCCGCCCGCGCCGAGTTCGTCGACTTAACGCTCCGCGTCGCGAAATTGACGGCGCAAACGGCGCGAACGTTCCCGGAAGGCGCCGCCGAGCGAACCGACGGTTTGACGAAGGCGCGCGGCTATTTCGCGAAATTTTACGAGACGTATCATCAGTTCCCGGCGGCGTTTGAAGCGCGTTTCAACGAAGCGCAAGTCGCGGCGGAACTCGGCGACGTCGACGCGGCGCTCGGCGCGCTTTCGGAACTGGCCGTTTTGCCTTACGAAGACCGTTACTCGTCGCTGAAAACGCGCGCTTCGCTCCTCGAAGCGGAAATCGCGCTCGCCGGCGACGATCCGGCGCGCTGGACGGGCGTTTTGCAAAAGTTCCGCGCTTGGAAGGACGCGAAACTCGACGACGCGTTTTACGGAAGCGCCGAAGGTTTGCGTTTTCACCTGTTAACGGCGCAAGCGACGATTAAGCTCGAAGAATTGCGCCGTTCCGATCGCGACGCTTACGTCGCCGCCGGACGCAAAACGTTCGTCGACTCCGCCGATCCGACGTACAAGCTCCTCAATTCGCCGAAAAAAACGACCGGTTCGAACGCCGTCGTCGTTTTCGCGCTCGAAACCCTTTCGTTCGTCGCCTCCGGTCGCGGAGCCGCCGCGCTCGAAGCGGAGGAACTCCTTAAACATCCGCTCTTCGAAGGGATCGACCGTTCGAAATTCTCGTTCGCGCAAAAAGTTACCGACTTCGCGAGCGCCGCCGACGCCGCGTCGCGCGCCGCGTCGATTTTCGCCCAAACCCGCGCCGACGCTCGCAACGCCGCCCCGGAACTCGCCGCTCAAGCG
>JAFSFF010000163.1 GCA_017435375.1 Thermoguttaceae bacterium | reverse complement strand
GAGCGTTAACAGTCCGATTCGCGCCGCTTCCGCTCGCAACGTTTCCCACTCGAGCGCGTTGGAACGATTGTTTTCGGTATTTTCGACGAGTTCACGCAAACAGGTCGCGGCTTCCGCGATTTGTCCGGCTTGAAAACGTAAAACCGCGAGATGATAGAGGTGCCAGTCGCGGTCCCCGGCGATCGCTTCTTTGGCGTCGACTTCTCCGGAGTCGACGGCGCGCAGGACGTCGGAGGTTTCGCGCCAACGGTTGAAAAATGGAAAAACCGTGTTCGCAAGTTCTTCGCTCAATTCGTTTAGCGTTGTTTCGAGTTCGGCGTCGTTCGTCGGAAGACTCCAATGACGTTCGCCGGTCGCGTTGGCGACGCCTAATTCGTAATGTTCCGTTTCAAACTTCCGCCAACGAGCGATAACGTCTTGCGTTTCGGCGTCTTGCGGCGCGGCGTCCCAAAGAGAAAAATCCGGTTTTATCGTGTAGGCGTAATGAAGGAGGCAAAGATAACCCTTGTGAAAGGAAAGAAAAGAACGACGGCGGAGCGTCGCGGTCGTGTTTTCCCAAAACGTCGCGGAAGAATTGATTTTGATAAAGCCTTGCGGAGCAAAGAGTTCTTTAAATTTTTCTCGGAATCGCTTGTTGAGTTCCTTTTTGTAGCTCTCCAACGTTTTTTTATCTTCGGCGTTCCCGTAAAAAAGGACGCGCATGCGTTCGATATTTTGTCGCCGTTCTTCGACCGCCGCGTCGAATTGCGCTTTCGTCGTCGGACGGCTAGTTTCGTTCGACACGAGGACGGCGAGGCCTTTAAGCGCCTTATTCGCAACGACTTCGTAAGGGGAAGCGGCTCTTTCGAGAAGGCGATAAACTTCGTTGCGATTCGGATAATTAACGAGTTCCGGCGGAATTTCGAGGTCGCGCCAACGACGTTTCGGACGCGGCGGCGTCGGGCCCGGGCCCTTTTCTTCGATCGTTTTACGAACGCTTAACGCGCCGATTTGCATCGCTTTAGCGTAAAGCCGCCAATAATCGTTGGGCGCGTTCCAAGAGTCGTCGGCGAGCGCCTTTTCCGCCGCAAGTTCAAGGCGCGTCGCCGCTTCCGCATACTGTCCAACTTGAAAACAAGCGACGGCGAGTTGAAGATCCGCGTGCAACCCGTCGATAAAATAATCGAAAATTTCGTCGACGCGGTGATTGAGGCGGTATTCGTAAAGACCGTTTTCGTAAGCGCTTAATAGGGCGCCGGGTTCGCGAAATCGTTGAAGAAACGGAACGACGACGTTGTGTAAATGTTTTTCCGCTTTCGCGAAAATTTCGACGACGTCGGCGTCGGTTTCGGGTGAAAAATCGAAATTTGTCTGCCAAGGCGGCCAAAAGAAAACGTCGAACCCGCCTAATTTCAAGAGATTGTCGTTGCGTTCAAAATTGTAAAAGAAGTTGTTAAGCGTCTCTTGCGTCTCGGCGTCGCAAGGCGCGTTCGCCCAACAATCGCGACAAAACTTAACGAAACAACAATGCGTAAAACAAAAACCGCCGGCCCAAGTTCGGTACTTGAAATAACATTCCTGCGGCATTCCGTCGCTTGCGCGCTCCCAACGATAACGTTTCCCGGGAACAGGCGCGAAGACAAACCCAAGCGGTTCCAAGGTTTGCGCAAAGAGCGTTTTGAGACGCTTAGCGAAGGCGGATTTCCGTTTTGAGAACAGTTTCTTCGCGCCGTCGGACATTGGAAAAATCTCCTGCGTCAAAAAGTAATATCGCGACCGTTAATCGGCGTCGCGGAAGAATTGCAAACGTTTTATTCGCTTTCTTTATTATACCGTCGCCGAAGCGAAAATCAAGAAAAAATAACGTAAAACCGAAAAAATCGCAAGAGAACCGCCGCGCCGTCGGCCTCGCGAGCAAAGTTCGGAAAACGTCGAACGACGCGACGGGTGAAGCGTCGCCTTGTTTTAACGTCTTTCTTTAACGAAACTTGCGAACGATTGCGACGGCGATTCGCGCGCCTTCTTGAAGCGCCGCCCAATCCGCGTCGTCGAGTCGCAGAAAACGATTTAAAAGGGAAGGAACGGCGGGCGCCGCGGCGTCGTTATCCGTCGATTCCGGTTTTTTCGGACGGCGTTTCGACTTGGCGAGCGCCGCGAATCGATTCGCCGATTCAGTGTAACGTCCCGCTTGGAAAAGAAATAGGGCTTGAACGAAGTGTTGCGTCGCGGCGTCGTATCCGAAGGCGTCGGCGGAGACCTCGTCGTTCTCGAACGCTGACAAGACGTCGCTCGACTCGCGCCAACGATCGAAAAACGGAAGAATTTCGTTTGTAAACGACGCGTCGAGAAACTTTAGAAGCGAGTCGGGCGTTTCCAAGAACGACCAAATCGAAACGGCGGCGGCGACGACTTCGTCGTCGCGACGTCGTTCGACGCGATTTATCCAAGGGGCGATCTGTAAGTCGCGCGGCGCTAAACGGTTAGCGACGACTTTTCTCATCCGTTCGAAAGCTTCTTGCGACTCGGCGTCGTCCGGAATATTCGCCCAAGGCGCGAAATCGAGCTTGAACCCGTAAGAGCTGCAAAGGCGGAAATAGTCGCTCCAAAAAGGCTCGACTTCGAAACCGCAGCGCTGAACGAGCGTTTTCGTTTCGCGAATCCAAACGGTCGAATCGTCGGCGACTCGCTTAAATCCTTGCGGTTCCAAATGATGCGCGAGAATTTCCGGAAGGCGGCGCAAATACTCGGCGGCGTCGTCGAGGCGCCTTTTCGCGTTAACCGCCGTCGCTTCGCAAGGGGACGCCGCGTCTTCCAAGAGACTGCGAACGATTTCCGGCTTCGAACATAACGCGAGCGATTCCGGGATTTGCGTCGAAGTCGGCGGGGTTTGCGCAAGCGGCGTTCCTCGTTGCGCGAGCGTTTTTTCGAGCGACAAAAGCCCGACGCGCGCCGCCTCCGCTCGCATAATATACCAATCGCGGTCGTCGTCCTTCGACTTCTCGACGAGTTCGCGCAACAACGACGCCGCGTCGTCGATTTGTCCGGCTTGGAAACGCAACGTCGCAAGATAATAGAGGTTCCAGTTGGAATCTTCGGCGATCGCATGGCGTTTATGGACTTCGCCGGAGTCGACGGCGCGCAGGACGTCGGACGTTTCGCGGAAACGCTCGAAAAAGGGGAACGCTTCGTCGCTAAGCGCTTTATCGATTTCGTTTAGCGACGTTTCGAACTCTTCGTCGTTCGTCGGAATATCCCAACTGCGACTCTTATGACCGTTCAAGCTCCCTCTTGCGTAACTTTCCGTTTCATACTCTTGCCAACGGGCGATAATTCCTTGCGTTTCGGCGTCTTGCGGCGCGTTTGCCCAAATGGAAAAATCGGGTTTCAGCGCGTAAGCCCAGTGGATTAAAAAGCCGTAGCCGTTGTGAAACGAAAACCAACAATAATGGCGGAGCGTTTCGGTTTCGCGGCGCCAATCGGTCGCGGAAGAATTGGTTTTGGCAAACCCTTTGGGCGCAAGGAGTTCCTTGACTTTTTCTCGGAACCGCTTTTTGAGTTCCTTTTTGTAACAATCCAACGTTTTTTTCTCGTCGGCCGTCGGATAAAAGAGAATGCGACGCCGTTCGACTTCTTTTTGTCGTTCATCGGACGCCGTGTCGCGTCGCGCTTCCGACGTCGGGCGTTTCGCTTCCTCGGTCTTGAGCGTTTCGAGGGCTTTAAGCGCTCTGCTCGCAACGACTTCGTAAGGCGACGCGGCGTTTTCGAGAAGGCGATAAACTTGGTTTCGGTTCGAATAATTGGCGAGTTCCGGCGGAATTTCGAGGTCGCGCCAACGACGTTTCGGACGCGGCGGCGTCGGGCCCGGGCCCTTTTCTTCGATCGTTTTGCGAACGCTTAACGCGCCGATTTGCATCGCTTTAGCGTAAAGCTGCCAATAAGCTAACGACGCCGTCCAAGAGTCGTCGGCGAGCGCTTTTTCCGCCGCAAGTTCAAGGTGCGTCGCCGCTTCGGCGTATTGACCGACTTGGAAACGAGCGCAGGCCAGGTAAAGATCGGCGCTTAGCCCGTCGATAAAAAAGTCTTCGACTTCGCCGCGACTCGGGTGAAGTCGGCGTTCGTAATCCCCGGCGTCGTAATCGCTTAAAACGACGCCCGGCTCGCGAACGCGTTGAAGAAACGGAACGACGTCGTAACGCAACTGCGCTTCGACTCGCGCGAAAATTTTGTCGACGTCGGCCTCGGAATTGGGAGCGAAGTTGAATCTTTTCGAACGCGGCGACCAGTTTAATACCTTTAAATCCCCTAAGTTAAAGACGCTGTCGCCGGATTCGAAGGAGCGAAAGAAACGGTCGAGCGTTTCTTGCGTCTCGGCGTCGCAAGGCGCGTTCGCCCAACATTCGCGACTTAATGTAAAGTAATAGTTGTATTCAAGATAAAAGGCGCTCGCGTAGTTATCGTAAGTAAAAGCGCAGATTTGCGGCGTCGCGACGTTCGAACGCTCCCAACGCTGGCGTTTCCCCGGCGCAAGCGTAAATCCAAGCGGCTCCAACGTTTCCGCGAAGAGCGTTTTGAGACGCTTCGTAAAGGCGGATTTCAGTTTTGAGAATTGCTTTTTCGCGTCGTCGGACATTGGAAAATCTCCTTGCGGTATGTTGTAATATCGCGAACGTTAAACGGCGTCGATTATGAACGGCAAACGTTTTGCTCGCTTTCTTTATTATAACCGCCGGCGACGCGAAAATCAAGAAAAAAGGCGCAAAGAAACAAGACGATGCGCAAGAAAACAGTCGCGCCTTTCAACGTTCCGGATAAAACGCGGGAAACGTCGAAAGACGCGGCGGCGAAGGCGGTTTGCGGCGTTGTTACGTCGCTTTTCAACTAAGTTTGCGAACGCTTGCGACGGCGAGTCGCGCGGCGTCTAAAAGCGTCGCCCAAGCGGCGTCGGAGTAAACGTTCGGTTGGAGGAGCGAATGCGCGATGGCGGCGAAACGATTCGCCGATTCGACGCAACCTCCCGATTGAAAAAGGAATAGAGCGCGAGCAAAGTTTTGCGTCGCGGCGTCGTAAAAAATGCGGGGAAGGACGCGACGTTTACTCGCCGTCGGGGTTCGGCGGGGCGACGCCGTCGAGTTCGGCGAGGGCGTTTTCGGCGGCGCGCTGTTCGGTCGCTTTTTTGCTGTTTCCCCAAGCGGCTTGGAAGACGCGGTCGCCGATTTGCGTCGCGATTTTAAAACAGCGGCGGTGCGGCGGGCCCTTTTCGTCGAGAAGGACGTAAGTCGCGATAACGCCGGGGTTTTCGCGATGCAGTCGAGTTTGAAGACGCGCTTTAAAGTTGCCGTCGAAATCGGCGAAAGAGGACGACGCGGCGTCGAGCGGGGCGTCGGTTTCGGGGCGCGTTCGGAAAAAAGCGTCGATCTCCGCGCGGAAATTCTCCTCGACGAAAAGACGCGCTTCCTCGTAACCGCCGTCGAGAAAAATCGCGCCGATCGCCGCCTCCGTCGCGTTCGCGAGGATGACGTCGGTGATCGACTCGATTCCTTTGCCGACGAACAGAAAACGTCCTAAGTCGAGCCGTTTCGCGACTCTAGCGCAAGTCTTGCGGCTGACGACCGAACCTTTGACGCTCGAAAGTTGGCCTTCGTTCAACTTCGGAAAGGCGCGATAGAGCATATTGGTAACGGCGAGACCGAGCGTCGCGTCGCCAAGGAACTCGAGCCGCTCGTTAGAATCGATATGAACGGTAGAATAGGACGAGTGCGTCAACGCTTTTTTGAGAAGCGAACGGTCGGCGAAGCGGTAACGGAGACGGCGCTCGCATTCGGCGAGGTCGGGGGAGGCGGGAAGGCGTTTCATAATCAAGGAACGGCGCGGCGAAAGGCGTCGCGTTGCAAACGGAGGCGGAAAAACTGAGGTTAGGAAACGGGAAAACGGCGGGGGAAAACGGGGAAAACGAAGGGGCTCGGTTAAAAAAACGCGTCGACAAGGGCCGCCAACAACGCGAGCGACGTCGCGACGAGGAGCGGAAGAAGGACGCGGCGGGTTAACGTCGCGTTTAAACGTTCTAGTCGTTGGGTTTGTTCGTCGACTCGACGGAACGTTTCCGCGTTGGGAACGGAGGCCGGCGCAACGGGGCGCGCCGTCGGGGGCGGCGGAGGCGTCGGCGGCGTTGGAACGGAGGGCGCGTCGTCTTGCGCCGATTCGAACGCTTGTTCGACGAACTCGAACGCCGCTTCGAAGTTCGCGGCGGAGGCGGCGGACGATTTTTCAAAATCTTCGAACGTTACCCGGGCGACCGATTCGCGGGGTTGACGTTCCGCTTCGAACGCTCGTCGCGCTTCTTCGAGTCGAGCGTCGGCGGATTTTGACGGTCGCGCCGATTTTTTCGACTTTCCAAAGAAAGAAAAACGACCTTGCGGAGCTTTGGGCGCGGCGTCGGCGTTCGACGCGTTCGACGAGACCGAGCGAGCGACGGGCGACGGAGAAACGACGAAACGAGAGAACGCGGCGCGCAAATTCTCTTCCGTCCAAAAATCGGGATTCTCGTCGCGCTTGATAACCGACGCGACTAAATCGGGTTGCGCGAGTTCCGCAAAGGACGGCGCCCAACGTCGGAGCGCGTCGACGACTGCGCGAGCGGAAGAAACGCGGCGCTCCGGTTCGCGTTCCAGCATTCGCATCGTTAGTTGGGAGATTTCGAGCGGTATGTTCGGGTCGAACGACGCCGGTTCGGGCGGAAGACTGCTCCGCAAATGCGCTTGCAACTTGTCGCGCGAGTCGTTCGCCGGGAACGGAACGACGCCGGTTAACATAAAGTAAAAGGCGCTCCCCAACGAATAAACGTCCCAAAGCGGCGACGGCGCGTCGGGATTCAAAATTTGATCCGGCGCGAGATAGTCGGGCGTTCCCTTGATTTTGCGCTTCGCCGATCTTTCGCCGGACTCGTCGGTTTTTTCGGCGCTTTCGGGGGCTTCCGCGTCCCAACTTTCGAGAATCGCGCCGAGCGGAGAAAGGCGCGCCGTCGGAGAAAAAGGAATCGTCGGCGAAATGAACCCGAAGTCCGCGAGCTTGACTTCGCCGGTTTTCATCAGCAAAATGTTGCCGGGCTTTACGTCCCGGTGAACGACGCCGAGCGAATGGAGATAATCGAGCGCTTTCGCCGTTTCCGAAACGATATAAGCGGCGACCCGAAACGGAAGACGGTCGAAACGAGCGAGGAGTTCGCGGGCGTCCCCGCCGTCGACGTATTCGTAAACGGCGTAATGAACGGCGGCGTCCTTCGACGCGTCGAGAAGGCGGACGACGTTCGGATGTTTTAGGCGTTGCGCGACGTCGATTTCGCGCAAAAATTTCGCTTGCGCGCTCGCCGACGCCGACGCAAGGGGAAGGACTTTCAAGGCGGCGTCGCTGGAAAATCGCGCGCCGGTTCGGTCGCGGTTCGACGCGTTGGAACGGCGGCGACCGAGGAAAACGTTGCCGAAACCTCCGCGACCGAGAAAGTCGACGACCCGATATTCGCCGAGGTAAAAACGCGCGCGGCCCCGTCGAAGTTGCTCCGCTTGCCAAGCGTTGATCGCGCCTTCGCGTTCCAATTCGGCGAGGAAAAACGTTTCGAAGTCGTCGAGTCGCGGCGAAGCGTCCGCGGAGGATTCGCCCGGAAGATTTAAGTCGAAATCGGTCGAGTCGAAGGAAAGCGAGGACGCGTCGAGATTAAGCGAATCTTGCGGCGCGTTGGGGGAATTTTGCCGGATTTTTTGAAATTTGACGCGAGATTGTTCGAAAATTCGCGCCAAGTCTTCGGCGGGCGTTAATTCGCTTTGTTTCAAGCGCTCGTATAAGGAAATCGGCGTCATACGGGCGTCTCCAAACGGACGGAACGGACGCCGAGGAACGCGTCGGCGGAACGCGCGCAAGGCGTCGGCTTAATTAACGACAAAGCAAGGAACGCGGGGACGGGAAAGTTAACGGGTGTAACGACTCCACCAAGTCGGACGCGGCGACTCGAACGTCAAGCGTTCGCCGGACGTCGGATGCGTCAACGCGAGGCGCGCCGCGTGCAGACCGATTCCGCGTTCGGGGATCGGACGAGCGCCGTATTTGCCGTCGCCGACGATCGGGGCGCCGCGTTTCGAAAGTTGCAAACGGATTTGGTGTTTGCGCCCGGTTTCCAATTCGACTTCGACGAGCGTCGTCGCGGCGTAACGTTCGAGTCGACGGTATTTAAGGCGCGCTTCCTTGGCTCCGAAGCGACGTAAATAGTCGGGCGACGCCGAGCGCGGAATCCAAAGTTTGCGGTTTTTCGAATCTTCGCAAATGAAGTCGACGCACTCCGCTTCCGGCGGCTCGAGCGCGCCTTCGACGAGCGCTTGATAAATTTTGTCGACCGTTCGCGCTTGAATTTGCTCGTTGAGCCGCTTCGCCGCTTTCGAATTGCGCGCGAAAACGACGACGCCGGAAACCGGAAGATCGAGTCGGCTGACGACGCCGAGATAAACCGCGCCCGGCTTCTCGTATTTTACTTTAATATAACGTTGCGCGAGGGTAAAAAGGGAGGTTTCGCCCGCCGACGCGCCCATCGTCGCGAGCCCGGCCGGTTTGTCGACGACTAAAAGCCGCCCGTCTTCGAAAAGAACGCGGCGCTCGAAAGCGTCGAACGATAAGTCGAGCGGTTCTCGCGGCGGCACGTCGGTTTTCTCCAAGGTAAAATAACGTTGTAATTGTTGTAATCGGTAAAACTTGGTAAAACGGCGAAAACAACGTCGCTCGACGCCGTTAAAACCGGTAAGATTTAACGCTTGAAAGAACGGCGCTATTTCGCGGCGGCTTTCTTTTGCGCTTCGAGGACGAGGTCGGGGCGGTCGGACGTAACGCTTTCGACGCCGAGGTCGACCATCCGTCGAATATCGTCCGGATTGTTGACCGTCCAACACATAACGCGGATTCCGGCGTCCTTCAAAATTTGAAGGAACTCCGCGTCGACGGCGGCGAAATGAACGTCGACGACGTTCGTATTGCAATCTTTCAGCGTTTTAATAATGCGTTCGGCGCATTCTCGGCGCGTTTCGTTCCTTTTTAGGCCGGTAAGCCAGCCGACGCAAAGTTTCGGTTCGAGCGCGCGCATTTTCTTGACGCGTTCTTCGCTAAAGTCAATGACGACGGCGGTTTCGACAAGATCGAAACGGTGTAGCGCGTCGACGACTTGATCTTCGAAGCCGTCGTCCGCCACTTCGACGATCGGGCGGGTTCCGGTGAATTTAAGGAGGGCGAGCGCTTCGTCGAAAGTCGTTAGTTTTTCGCCTTTAAACTTTTCGTCCTTCCAAGCGCCGAAGTCGAGTCGACGGAGTTCGTCGAACGTCGCTTCGTCCGATTTCTTGTCGAAACCGGTCGTGCGTTTGAGATTGACGTCGTGAATAAGGTAAACGACGCCGTCTTGCGATCGGTAAAGGTCGAATTCGCAACCTTGCGCGCCGACTTCGACGGCGGCCATAATCGACGAAATCGTATTTTCCGGCGCGACGGCGGAAAAACCGCGATGAGCGACCGTCGGCGTCGAAGGAAAGGGCGGGAAAACGGCCTCTTGCGCGAACGAGTTCGACGGGGAAAGCGCGAACGCGGCGACCGCGAAAACGAAGAACGGCTTTTTCATAACGACTTTTGACAAACAAAACCGACGATCCGACAGGCGATTGAACCGCCTGGTTCGCGACGACGAGCAATACCGGTCGCCCGACGCGTCCGGAGTCGCAGGTAAAAGGGGATAATCGTCGCGTTTTCAACGAAATAACGAAAACGCCTTCGCTCGACGCGTTAAAATCGGCAAGATTTAACGGTCGAGCGGGGCGACGTTTCGCAAAACGATCGACGCGTCGCTAAATGGGAACGAACCGACCGAATTGAAAAAACGGCGGCGGCCAACGCGACGCGTCGAGGAAAACGAAGGCGTTTCGCTTATTTCGCGGCGGCTTTCTTTTGCGCTTCGAGAACGAGGTCGGGGCGGTCGGTCGTGATGCTTTCGACGCCGAGGTCGACCATTCGTTGAATGTCGGCCGGGTTGTTGACCGTCCAGCACATAACGCGGATATTGGCGTCCTTCAAGATTTGAAGGAATTCGGCGTCGACGGCGTTGTAGTGGACGTCGACGACGTTCGTGCCGATTTCTTTCAACGTTTTAATAATGCGTTCCGCGCATTGCTTGCGGGTTTCGTTTTTGTTCAAGCCGGTGAGCCAAGCGGAGCAAAGTTTCGGTTCGAGTTCGCGATATTTCTTGACGCGGTCGGCGCTGAAGTCGATGACGACGGCGGTTTCGATCAGGTCGAAGCGGCGGAGCCCTTCGACGACTTTGTCTTCGAAACCGTTCGCTTTGACTTCGACGACCGGGCGGGTGCCGGTGTATTTGAGAACGGCGAGCGCTTCGTCGTAAGTCGTGAGTTTTTCGCCTTTAAATTGTTCGCCTTTCCAAGCGCCGAAGTCGAGTTTGCGGAGTTCGTCGAAGGTCGCTTCGCCGCAAGATTTGGCGAGACCGGTCGTGCGTTTGAGGTTGCCGTCGTGGTTGAGGTAAACGACGCCGTCTTTCGATTGGTAAATGTCGAATTCGCAACCTTGCGCGCCGACTTCGATCGCGGCCATCACCGCCGAGAGAGTGTTTTCCGGAGCGGCGGCGGAGAAACCGCGGTGCGCGACCGTCGGCGTCGACGGAAGCGGCGGGAAGGCGGCGTCTTGAGCGAACGAAACGAGCGAGAAAGCCGGAGCGAGAAGGAGAGCGGCGAACGCGGAAACGAACGATTTTTTCATAACGAATCCTCAAAAATACGAACGCGTCGTCGCTCGAGCCGAATTGTCGACGAGGTCGCAAGGGGCGAAACGAACGCGACCGACGCGGCATTAATACATAAGGGCAAAAACGATTTTTATTCGAACGCTAAAACGACGCGCTCGAACGGTAAAATTGGCGCGAAAGCCCTCTTCGCGTCTCGTCGTTAATTTTAACAGATTTTTAACGCGAACGCAAGAATTTAATTTCCGAATTTTGGAATTTTTTCTAAAAACTTTTCGCCGTCGCGTCGGAGACGACGGCAAACCGCCGTAAAGCGAACGTCGATAAAGACTGGAGAAAAAACGTCGATTAAAAGTAAAAACGCTCGGAACTTGCGGGCCGATTTGAAAGAAATAGAAGGAAACGTCCAAAAGATTTTAACAACCCCCGCTAGCGTTGCCGATAAAACCTGATAAAATGGCATAATCTGTAAAAACGGTAAAATTTGCGGCTTTACTTTTTGATTAAACGTCGATAATTTTGCGTAATCGACGCGGTATAATATTTGGGGCGAGAGATGAAAATGGCGACCGAAGCGATCGAACGAACGCGCGTTCTCGGGATTCCGGTCGACGCGCTGACTAAAGCGACGGCTTTAGAGCGCGCCGTTGAGTTGGCAAAAGACAGAACGACGGCGAGTTACGCGGTCGCGATAAATCCGGAAAAAACGTTTGCGATTCGCCAAAGCGCCGAACTTGCGCAATTTGTGGAAAACGCGGCGCTGGCGTTGCCGGACGGAATCGGCGTAGTGTGGGCGTCGCGGCTTTTGAACGGACGAAAAATCGAGCGCGTTCCCGGCGCCGATCTCGCCGAGGCCGTTTGCGCTCGGAGCGGCGTCGAGGGGCTTAACCTCTTTTTTTACGGCGCTAAGGAAGAGGCGAGCGCCGCCGCCGTCGAAGAGTTGCGCCGACGTTATCCCGACATTCGCGTCGTCGGGCGGCGGAACGGATACGTCGAGGCGGGGGAAATGGACGCGTTGGCGCAAGAGATCGCCGACGCCGACGCCGACGTTCTTTTGGTCGCGTTAGGGAGTCCGCGTCAGGAGCGTTGGATTCGCGAATACGCCGATCGAACGAAAGTCGGGCTCTGTCTCGGCGTGGGCGGGACGCTCGACACGTTGGCGGGAACGGTCAAGCGCGCTCCGTTGGCGTGGCAAAAATTGAATCTTGAATGGCTTTATCGATTGTTGAGGCAGCCGAGTCGGTTGTGGCGGTGCCGTCGTCTGCTTTTTTACGCCGCCGAAGTAGGGGCGCGATTCTTATTCGTGAAGCCGTTCGCGCGTAAAACAAACAAAAAATAGTTTCTTGTCCGATTTTAACTTGAATCAAAGCGGCGCGCAAATAAGCGACGACCTGTCGAACGAACGAGGCGACGAATCGAAGGAAGGCGCGCGAGAGGGCCGGGCTCGTCGGCGGGGCGAACGTTGGACGTCTTCTTGTTTAGCGTCGCGATTTGCCGGCGATTTTTTCTGGTTGACGGTCGCGTCGGTCGCGGCGCGAATCGGCGCTTTGATTTCGATGATTCTTGTCGCGAGAATTCTCGGGAACGTCGTTTACGGCGAATTTTCTTTGATTCGTTCGACGGTCAACGGTTTCGTCGTGTTGGCGAGTTTCGGAATGGGACGGACGGCGACGAAGTACGTCGCGGAATTGGCGGCGACCGACAGGGCGCGCGTCGGGCGGGTGATTGCGCTAAATTACGTCTTTTCTTTTGTTTCGAGCGTCGTCGTCGCCGCTTTTTTTTGCTTTTTAGCGCCGTTGTTGTACCGCGACGTTCCGGACGCTTCGCGGCTTATGCCGGAGGCGCGGCTGAGTTCGATTTTATTGGTTTTGAGCGCGATCGTGAGCGCGCAAGCCGGCGTGATGTCCGGGTTTAAGGCGTTTCGAGGACTGGCGGTCGCGACGGCGGCGAGCGGATTGGGGTCGGTTGCGGTTTTTTTTTTGGGGGGGGGTTTGGGGGTTATTTCGGCGCTGGCGCTTGGGGGTGGCCCTGGGGGTACGGGGAAGGCACCCCCCCATCCCCCTACATGGCTGCATGGCTAATTTATACCCAGTTGCGCGGTCGTGGACAACGCACAAAGCCTGATTTCTCAATGCTTCGTCCTAACTTTATCGTGTACTCCAAGCCCAAAATATATTCAGTTGAGGGGGATTGTTTTTTCTGTCAATGCGGGAGCTCATACACATAGTAGTTGAATACCGAGAACAAGGTTTCCACTCTGTTTTGCTCCGCTGTTTCCGCTAAAGTTATCCGGGGGATATCAAAACAATCATTAACATCTACCCATTCAGAAATAGCTTTCGGGCGGTCGAGATTGTGGCTGCTGCGATAAGATTGTACCCAAGGCTTGTTTTGTTCTGGGTCTCCCTCCGGGCGTTCCTTGCTCAGATAGCTTGCAAGTTTGGCCCATGAGTCATTGCGATATTTTCCGGTGAATAGCCGGTCAAGGTCTACACCGCCACGCCCCCAAAGACTTATCAATTCATCAAGATCGGTACTCCAGTTGGAAAATCCCGCATTGATTACAAGGTGTATGTGCCATCGGCCTTTCATGTGCTTTCGTTCTATTACAGCTACCCATTTAAGAGACTGCCCGCGCTTATTGCGCTTATCTCTTAGACGCCGGATAAATTTTTCTAATGCAGCCTCACAGGCGGCGCGGCTCTGCGGCTCGTGTTCTGCATCGAAGTCCAGACCGCACACATAGTCACGGTGAGCAATGAAATTTGCAGCGAGTATAAATTTCAGGTTTTTTCTCGACATCGCTTTGTTTTTCTGCTTGCGGGCCTCTGAGCTGGCTTTACTCTTTGCGGCCCGCTGCCGGGGTGCATCATGGCGGTTAGGCGGTGTATATTCAATTACTTCTACACAAGTACCCGCTGCAATAGTAATTCTTCTCTTTTTGCCCATATATCCCGCTCCGATAGATAAAAATAAAAAGGCCCGTGGTCAGAATGATGCCTTTGCACATTCTGGCCACGGACCTAAAGTCTCT
>JAFSFF010000162.1 GCA_017435375.1 Thermoguttaceae bacterium | reverse complement strand
TCTTTTCAACGAGCTTGCGCAACTCGCCGTTTTGACCGTAAGAGCCGTCCAAAACGAATTGGTAACCGCCCGCCGCGTCGACCGTTTGCGTCTCCATCAGCGTCTTGACGACGTTTCCGTCCGCGTCGACGTCGACGCGCCCAAGCTCGACTTTCGCCGGATAAGCGACGCCGTCCCAAGTTTCGCCGTCGTTTTTGCCGTCCGCGTCGTTCCGGTCTTCGAAGACGTTCCCGGAGATCGTCCCGATCAGAGCCTTCGCGAAATTGTTGTCCGGCGCGACGTCGCCGCCTTCCATTCCTTCGACTTTGATATGCAGCGGGTCGACCTTTTCGCCGAACTCGCCGCCCTTCGCGCAGAAGTCGAAGTAGGAAAGGCCTTCCGGCGATTTAACGTCGCATTGCGAAACGATTTCGTACTCGCCGGGGAGAATATCGTCGGCGTTAAATTCGTAATAACCGTTAGCGTCGGTCGTCGTCGTCCAGGTTCGCCCGTCTTTCGCGACGAGGGTCAACTCGACGTTCGCGAGCGGGTCGTCTTGGCCGACGTCGTAATTGCAGTCGACGTCGCGGTCGCCGTAAACGTAACCGCTGATAACGACCGGTTTCGGCGTCAGGTCGATTTGCGCGTAAACGCCGGCGTGCCAAATCCCTTCGTTATTGTCGTCGAGGTCGAACGGGAGGTCTTCCGCGGAGTAAGAATCGCTCAACGCGGCGGCGCGCTCGTACTCGCCGTCGTAATCGTCGACGAAGGAGCCGACCCAAGTTTCCGTTTGATAATGTTCGGAGCTAAAAGTCGCCGAAACGGTCGAACCGGCGATCCCCTTGACGACCGAGCCGCCGAACTCGCCCCCTTCGACGATCGAGTTGTCGTTCTTTTGCTCGCCGTCGACGGTCGTTTGGTACTCGTCGACGTCGAGCGTGAAGACGAATTTATCGCCCGCTTTGAAATTTGTGAACGAAATCGTCAGCGTCGTTCCGCCGTCCGCGACTTCGTAAGAGTAGCCGACGCCGTCGGTCGCTTCGACGACCGTGAACGGAACGGAACTGTAAACGCCGGAACCGTCGGGCGACACGTCGAAGAAGGTTTCGCCGTCGTCGAGTTGGCCGTTGCCGTTTTTGTCGAGATTGATCGTCAAACTGTCGAGCGTCGTCGACCCGGCTTCGCCTCCGACCCAAGCGACGTAAAACTTGTCGCCGAGCGCTTCGACGCCCTGTTCGGCGTAAACGACCCCGACCGAAATCGGGTCGGCGGCGAGGAGTTCGCGTTTTTCCAGCTCTTCAAAGCGGCAAAGGCGGCGGTTCGTTTCGCGGCGAACGTCGTTGTTTTGCGACCGTTTGCGATTTCGGCGGTCTTTTCGGGACGAGGCGTTTTCGATCGCGCGTTTTTGCGTGAAGAACGACATCTTTCGGCCTTTCGTGCGCTGAATGCGGAAAAATTTTTCGCGTTTATTCAATATTATTAATATATAGGGGGAAGCGCGTCGGCGTTTTTCGCGCTCCTCGCTTGAAAACGGTAAGCGACGACGCGTTCGGGACGACGCGGAACGCTCCTTCAAGGGATTTATCGACCGCGCCGCGAACGGCGACGACGTAAAACGTCCGATTTTCCTCCTTTTTACCGCCGACGCGACCGGTCGCGTCGACGGCGCAAAGTTTGAGGGACGCGCCGAACGCTCCGATCGCGGAAACGTCGCGGAAGAAAGGGAGAGTAAGGGCGGCGTTAACGGATTTTCCCTTAATTCTTCTTATCGACCGCGACGCGACGCTTCGACAGTGGAAAATGGGAAAACTTTATGGAATTTTCCATTTTACAACGGTCGTGTCGAATCCGCCGCTTAAAAGGGTCGAATTGGTCGCGTCGAATTGAAGGACGGCGACGGTGCCGACGTGTCCTTCGCCGCGCGCGATTTCCTTTTTCGCGGCGACGTCCCAAATGCGAACGCGGTTAACGCTGTCCCCGGTCGCGATTTTATTCGGGCCGCAGAACGCCAGCGAAAAGACGCGCCCTTCGGCGAGCGGGAGTTCGGCGACTTTCGCGCCGTCGGCGACGTTCCAAATTTCGACGCGGGAACCGTCTCCGGCGGCGGCGACTTGCGAGCCGTCCGGGCTGAAGGCGACGGCGCGAACGCGTCGGTTTCCGCTCGACTTAAATTCGCGGGCGACTTTGCCGTCTTTCGTCGTCCAAACGCGAACGACGCCGTTGCGTCCGCCGATCGCCAGGAGAGAACCGTCGGGCGAGAAGCGAATCGAAGTCGAGCTTTCTCCGGGCGCGCGCCAAACGGTCAAGAGGTCGAGTTTGTCGGCGTTGAAGACGTAAACTTCGGAGCGGAAACCGCAAACGGCGATCACTTTGCCGTTCGGCGAATAGGCGAAGTCGCGGGCGCCGAGGACTTTTTCGCGCGCTTGGCGAACGAGTTTTTGCGTTTTCGCGTTCCAAACTTGGAGTTGGCCCGCTTGCGTTAGCGTCGCGATTTCGTCCGGCGCGGTCGGCGAGAAGGCGAGGGCGCGCGTCCAATCGTCGAGCTTGGCGAAGACCGGAGCGACCTCTTTCGTCGCGACTTCCCAAGCGTAAACGCGTTGATCGTCGCCGCCGACGTAAATTTTCGAACGATCCGGCGAGATCGCGACCGCGCCGACGACCGGTTTCAAGTCGACGTTTTCAAACGGGAACTCGAAGCTATCGAGTTGCTCGAGCGGCGGAACGGCGTTTTGCGCGCGAACTTCGCCGCCGTCGACAAGGAAAAATCCGGCGCAAACGAACGCCGCGAGAAGGAGAAAAAACGGGACGCTTTTCGGCGTCTCGAAGGTTGCGAACCGCGTTGACATCGGGAATCATCCTTTCCGCGCTCGACGCTCGAGACGAGTCGAACGACTTGCGGCTTGGCGTCGTTGACGACGATTAAAACGATTGTAACGGTTAAGAGCCGACGCGGACGGACGTTAAGGCGAACGGAGCGAGAGCGGAACGGGAACTCTTCGCCGGAAAATCGACAAAATCGGCGCTATCGGTCTCGTCGCGTAAAAAATAACGAGATTTTGCGCGGTTTCGGCAATTTGAGACGAAACTTTCGCCGTCGGTCGACGGTTAAAAACTTTTAAGTTCGCGCCGAGCGTCGAGAGATCGCTCGCGACGTCGGCGGACGTCGACGTTCTCGGCGCGGCGCGGCTCTTCGTTCTTTAATCGTCGCGCGGCGGCTCGCGATTTAACCGAGGCGAACGAGATTCGTGATGCGCGGTTTGAAACGATTGCAACGGCGAACGCGATCGCGCCGGTCGCCGGGCCGCCTTAAGAAAAACGAGTTTTTAAGAGAGTAAGCGCCGATTAATTATAGGGGTAATTATTTAATTATTAAGGGGGAATTATCGAAGGTCGCCCCTTGACGCGGTCGCCCCTCGACGCGATAATTTAAATAAGTTAGGCGGCGATAAAACGACGCTCGAAATAGTAAACGAAAAAATCGTTCCGTCGGAGCGAGGCGCTCGGTTTCGTCGCCAAATAAAAAACGACAATATATATAAGGAATAATATTAACGTCGGTCGCCCGACGCTCGGCGACTCGACTCGGTTTTTAGCGTCTCAAAGTTAGGAAGACCTTATGTTCCAGCGAACGCAAACGCAAGGCAAAGGAAGACGACGTCTTCGCTCGGTCGCGCCCCGACGGCGCGGCGGCGCGTTGAAGGTCGTCGTTATATTATTGGTTCTCGGCGGTCTCGCCGCCGGCGGTTACGCTTTTTGGTCGAACCGCGCGCAGGCGACCAAAAAGGTCAACGTCATTTTCGCGACCGTCGAAAAAGGGACGTTCGTTCACGAAGTCAACGGGAAGGGGAGCGCCGAAAGCGCGAAGAACGTCGACGTCGCTTCGCAAGTCGTAGGCTCCGCGACGGTTATTTACCTCGTTCCGGAAGGTCAGGACGTTAAGAAGGGGCAGTTGCTCGTCGAACTCGACTCGTCCGACATCGACGAAAAATACGACTCGCAGGTCGTTACGACGAACTCGTCCCGCGCGACGCTGAACTCGTCTCGCAACACCTTGCGTTCGGCCGAAATCTCGCTCGAAGAATACGTCGAGGGCACGTTCAAACAGACCTGGATGGACTACGAAAACACCATCTTCGAAGCGGAGCAAAATCGCAAGCAAAACGCCGACAGCGCCGCGTACACCAGCCGCCTCGTTACGCTCGGTTATTCGACCGAACAACAATACGAGATCGACAAGGTCGCCGTCGAAAAAGCGAAGAACTCGCTCGAAGTCGCCGACTTGAAAAAGACGACGCTTTTGCGGTATACGAGCGAAAAACAGATTACGTCGCTGATGTCCGACATCGAAACGGCGCGCGCCAAGGTCGAGGCCGACCGCAACTCTTACGAGATCAACAAACGCCGCGAAGAGCGTTATAAGGAACAGTCGGAAAACTGCAAAATCCGCGCTCCGCAAGACGGGCAAGTCGTTTACGCGAACCAAGACTCGCGTCGTATGTCCGAATCGGAAATGATTAAAGAGGGCGCGACCGTTCGCAACCGTCAAGTTTTGATTCGCCTCCCGGACAAAACGCAAATGCGCGTCAAGGCGATGATCAACGAAGCGAACATTTCGTCCGTCGCGGTCGGGCAACCGGCGAAAATCACCTTCGACTCGATCCCGGGCCGCGTCGTTTCCGGCGAAGTCGTCAAAGTCAATCCTTATCCGGAAATCGTTTGGATGTCGTCCGCGAAGGACTACGTTACGATGGTCAAGATCAACGAGGAGCTTCCGGAACTCCGCTCCGGTTTGACCGCGCAAGTTCGCATTATCGCGAAGGAGCAAAAGGACGCCTTGATGGTTCCGGTGCAATGCGTTCTCGAGTACGACTCCAAGAAATACTGCCTTACTTACAACGAAGGCGTTTGGGGGTGCAAAGAGGTTTGGCTCGGCGACTCGAACGAAAAGCAAGTCGTTATTAAGAAGGGGCTCGACGAAGGCGATTCCGTCGTTAGCGGCGCGCGCCTTTATCGCGACAACGTCGCTTTCCCGGAAGCAGGAACGCCGTCGATTTTCGCCGACGACCCGGAATACCAAGCGGAAACGACCGCGAGCAAAGCGGCGGAAGAAGCGAAAGCCGAAGCCGAAGAGACCGCGGGCGGCCCCGGCGCCGCTCCCGGAATGGGCGGAGGTATGCCCGGCGGCCCCGGTATGGGCGGAGGTCGACCCGGCGGAATGGGCGGCGGTATGCCCGGCGGTTTCCAACCGACTCCGGAGATGATCGCCGGATTCGCCGAAAAAATCAAGTCGGGCGAAATTCCGGCCGATATGTTGGCGAACCTGCCTCCGCAAGTTTTGGCCCAACTTCCGGAAGACGTTCGCGCGCAAATCAAAGGCGCGGGCGGCGGGCCCGGTAAGGGCGGCCCGGGAGGCGCGGCGAACGAAACGTCCGAAATTGCGGAAACGATCGAAACGCGGCTCGAACGCTCCGCGAAGATCGCCGCGATTCAAGGCTTCTTTAATCGCTCGGTGATGGAGATGCAACACGAGCTTCTCGGCGCGGTGAAGTCGAAGGTCTCCGCGTTGCAAGCGCGCGTCGCTCGCCGTCAAAGCGAAATCGTTCGCCGTCAAGAGGAAATCGGCGTCTTGCGCCGCCTTGAAACGCCGGACGAAACGAAAATCGCCGCGTTAATCGACGAAATCAAAACGCTTCGCGGCGATTCCGACGCCGATCCGCTCGAACGCGTCGCGTACTGGGATTCCGTCGATTGGAACAAATACGTTCGCGAAAACGTCGACGCTTCCGACAACAGCGCCGCCGATATTACTCGCGAAGGTTTGGAATTCCTCTCGCAAAATTCGGACGAACTCTTCGCGCAAATTTTCCCGAACTCGAGCGAAATCGCCGTCGCGCCGCAAACGACCGACGCGACCGCGGAAACGGAAGAAAGCGCCGCCGTCGACGAAGCGCAAGAAGCCGCGCCGAGTCAAGCGACGGTCGACTACTCCGCTTTCATTCGGCTCTTCGACGATTGGGACGGCGACGGCGACGGCGCTCTCTCGCCGACCGAGTTCGTGATCGGCTTTTTCAGCGATCGCAAAACCTTCCAAGACGCCGAGGAAAATAAAGCGAGCGACGAACTTTTCGACGCTTGCGACGAAGACGCCGACGGAACCGTCGCGATCGACGAACTCGCGACGAAGTTGAACGCTCGCGGCGCGCGCGGCTCTCGCGGCCCGCGTCCGACCGCCGCCGGCGACGCTCCGGAAGCCGAGGGAGCGCCCGAAGCGCCGCAACTTCCGGCGACTCTCGCCGACGCGAAAAACTTGAATCAAGCGCTCGCTCTTTACGCCGCTTCCTTCGACTTCAACGGCGACGCGGTCGTTTCGAAAGAAGAGTTCGCGACCGGTTTCGCGGTCGTCAACGAACTCGCCGGGTCGCTTTTTAGCGCC
>JAFSFF010000161.1 GCA_017435375.1 Thermoguttaceae bacterium | reverse complement strand
GGAGGAGAACCGCCGCGTCGCCGAGGGCGGCTCGAAGTCGCCGGAGTCGCGGCAGGTTCCGGAGTTGAAAACGATTTTTTACGAGTTTGTTCCGCTCAACGCGTTGGAGCCGCTCGACGACGAGGAAAACGGCGCGACCGCCGAACTCGACGCGGCGTTCGAAACGGAAACCGGCGGGAGTTCGTTGACCGGCTCGCTCTCGACGCCGGCGGGCGCGACCGGCGCGGACGGAACGTTCGGCGCGGAGGACGAATACGGCGCGACCCTCGACGGAACGACCGGAACGATCGCCGACGGTATTTTTACCTCCGCCGACGGAACGACGACTTTTCGACCGTTGACGCGCAAATTTGGATTGTCGCGACGCGAGCTCGATTTTGAAACGCCGATTCCCGGCGCGGAAGTCGCGGCGGTCGACGATTCGCTCGCCGAGTACGAAGCGGCGGCGGAGGAGGGGCGCGCCGTTTCGGTCTTCGCGGCGACTCCCGCTCGTTGCAAATCGACGTCGTTCAGCCGAACCTTTTCGCGACGACCGCGACGCCGGAGGAGAACCGCCGCGTCGCCGAGGGCGGCTCGAAGTCGCCGGAGTCGCGGCAGGTTCCGGAGTTGAAAACGATTTTTTACGAGTTTGTTCCGCTCAACGCGTTGGAGCCGCTCGACGGCGAGTAGGACGGCGAAACAGCGGCGCTCGACGCGGCGTTCGAGACGGAGAGCGGCGGCGGTAGTTCGTTGACCGGTTCGCTGTCGACCCCGAGCGACGCGACCGGACTCGACGAAACGTTCGGCGCGTCCGACGAATACGGCGCGACCTTCGACGGGACGATCGGAACGATCGCCGACGGGATTTTCGTCGGCGCCGACGGAACGACGACCGTTCGCCCGTTGACGCGCAAGTTCGGACTGTCGCGACGCGAACTCGATTTTGAAACGCCGATACCGGGCGCCGAGGTCGCGGCGGTCGACGATCCGCTCGCCGAATACGAAGCGGCGGCGGAGGACGGGCGCGCCGTTTCGGCGTTGACCGGCTCTCTTTCCGCGCCGCCGGACGCGTCGCAAACGACGTTGGCCGGAAACGGTTTTATCGACGGAACCGGCGCGCTCGAAGAAACGACGACCGACGCGACCGCGACCGAAGAAACCGAAAATCCGTTCGACCGTTTGCCGTTGACCGCGGCGCAAGTCGCGATGGACGCCGACGACGGAACGACTTGGGCGCCGGAAGCGCTCGACTGTCGATTCCGCTATTTCGACGGCGAAAATTGGCTCGATTCTTGGGACAGCATCGAAAAAGGCGGGCTCCCGGTCGCGATCAAAGTCGACTTGAAGCTCGCGCCGCTCGACGACGTCGACCTTTACCGTTCGTCGCCCCTCCTTTTTAATTTGCCGATTCCGCCGGAGCCGAGCGCGATCGCGAACGTCGCGTCGACCGCCGACTCGACCGACCCGACCGCCTTGACGAGCCAAATAACCGGTTCGCTGACCGGCGGCCCGCCGACCGCCGCCGCGTCGAACGGGCCCGGCGTCGACGTTTTCAACTCGTATCGACCGCTCGCCGCGATTCGAATCGCGCAAACGGCGCCGCCGTTGACCGCTTTCGCCGAAGCGTCCGGGACGACCGGCGCGAACGCGACCGGCTCCGCGTCGAGCGCGGCGCAACCGAACGCGGAAGACGAACTCGGTTCGAACGCTTTGTCGAGCGATTTGGGCGGCGGGCTTTCCGGCGGTTTTGCGTCGAACGAGCCCGACGCGGCGCTCGGCGGCGATTCCGCGTCGACCGATTTGACCGGCGGACTCGGAGGAACGTCGGTCGCGGACGCGTTGGCGACCGAGTTCGGAATCGGCGCGACCGAAACGGCGAATTCGTTTGCGTTGGCGACTTTTAACGATAAAGGGATTTGCGTCGATTACGCGAACGACGGAAGTTACGTAACGCTCGAAGGAATGGCGGCGGAACTAGGACTTTCGCAACCGCAAGTCTTCGAGTTGGTCGTTTATTTGCCGACGACTCCAATGGGGCGCGCTCGAACGATCGAACGTCGGCGCCCGACGACGGTTCGGCGAGGCGCGGTCGCGGTCGGCGGTCGCGGCGGCCCCCGAACGCCCGGTTTTTCCGGCCCGCGAACGCCGGGAGCGAACCCTTACGCGACCGGAACGGCGCGCGAAGTTCGCCGTCGAACGCCGAACCAACGCGAATTCAACGAACGAACGGCGGCGAGTCGCGGCGCGTCGTCGCGAACGGCGGCGACCCGAGGCGCGGAGAATCGGTCGGCGGCGACCCGCGAAGGCGTCGACCGAAGAGCGGCGACTCGAGCGGCGGTCGGTCGCGGCGCGACGCGACGAGCGGCGACGCAACGTCAATTAAGAACGCGGGAAATCGGGCCGCCGTCGAACGCGCTCGATTCCGAATTGGCCGCCGCGCTCGACGCGGAAGGGGGCGTGTTCGGGGAACCGGTCGGCGCGACGGAAGAGTTCGTCGGAACCGCGACCGTCGGCGACCCGGCGTCGGGCCCCGACCCGAACGGGCTCGGCTCCGCGACCGTCGGCGGTTTGGCCGGGGGCGGACTCGGC
>JAFSFF010000160.1 GCA_017435375.1 Thermoguttaceae bacterium | reverse complement strand
ATTCGAGGACGACGATCGGTTTGGGCGGCGCGGGCGCGGGTTCCGGCGTCGGAGCGGGTTCCGGCGTCGAATTTTCCGTCGACGCTTCGGCGTTGGGTTCGTCTTGGGCGAAAACGTTCGGAGTCGCGCCGCCGTCGAAAGGCGCGACGAGCGCGGCGAGCAGAACGACCGACAAAAAGGATTTCAAACAAAATTTCATTATTGCGCCTATACGATGTGCAAGTTAGAATCGGGGGGCGCGTCGACGGTTGATCGACGCGTTTCTTCGACTATTTTAACGCGTCGTCTAATTTTAATCAACGTTTTTTCGCGAAAATTTTTCGAATTGACGAGAGACTTTAAATCGCTCGGCGGCGTTATCGTCGATATTTTAAGGCGCCGCGACCGCCGATCGCGCCGACAGGCCGAGTTTGGGGAGTCCGAGCGTCTCGTTGCCGCTCGATCGAGCGTTCGCGGCGGCGTCGCCCATCTTGAAAAGAGCGGCGATTTCCGATGGGAAAAGCGTCGCCCGCCAAATCGACGTAAAAAGAGGAGGTCGCCGCAACGACGATTGAATTGTTGTCGTGAAAACGAAAAACGTCGCGGAAACGTCCGAAAGAGACGCCCGCGAACGCCGTTTCTTTGTCGCCGCGTCGGCCGGACGGAGTCGCATAGGGGTTCGAGAAGAGATTGCCGCCAACGCAGTTGATTTCCTCGGCGCGTCGAACGTACGGAGTTGCCTAATTGTTCGAAGAGCGATAGTCGCGAACATTCGCCGCGCCGGACGTGCGGATTCGCGTAAGGGTTCGAGAAGAGATTGCGCGAACGCAGTTTTTTTGTCGCCGCGTCGGCCGGGAACGTCCGCATAAGGGGTTGAAGAGCGATAATCGCTAACGTTCGCGGAGTTGTACGGCCGGAGTTGCGTAATCGTTCGAGGAGCGATAGTCGCGCACATTCGCCGCGTCGGACGTGCGGAGTCGCGTAAGAGCTTGCGAAGAGATTGCTGCGAACGCAGTTTTTTTGTCGCCGCGTCGGCCGGGAACGTCCGCGTAAGGGTTTGAAGAGCGATGATCGCTAACGTTCGCGGAGTTGTACGGAGGGAGTTGCGTAAACGTTCGAGGAGCGATAGTCGCGCACATTCGCCGCGTCGGACGTGCAGGTTCGCATAAGGGCTTGCGGAGAGATTGCGCGAACGCCGTTTCTTTGTCGCCGCGTCGGACGGGAGCATATGCGTAAGCGTTTGAGAGGGAATAACCGCGGCGAATATTGGGCGTTAGCGCGAAAAACCTGTTGCGACGCGCAAGCGAACGCGGCGTCGCGCCGACAAGTTTTTATCGTATTTTTGATCGCGCGTCGCTTTTGAGGGCGAGCGTTGGCGACATTGAGCGCGAACGCGAAGCCGACGTCGAATTCCCGGGAGTTTCGCGCAAGCGACAACGCCTTAAAAGACAAGGAGTTGCGCGATCGCATACTTGCAAGGTTTTATTTTTGGCAAGAAAAATCGCGCGTTTCGCGCATACCGTCTTTTTTACGCGCAAATTTTCGGTATAATATATAGGTGTAGTCGCGCCCCGCAAGGGCGCGTGGATTGAAACACAAAATTGTCGACGCGCTTGCCGTCGGCGTCGAGCGTCGTGCCCGCAAAGAGTTGAAATGCTGCTGTAAAATAATAATTTACAGTTAGGCGGTTGCTGAAATGGTTGCACGAATAACTGGAACCAGGAGATTACAAAATGGTTGCGTTGTCAACCAAGAATGTAAACGTACTCAACGAAATCGCGAACCGTTTTTTCGATTTCTTTTTGCTTTTGCTCGGTTCTTTACTGTCGTGTTGCGGTCTGTAATACTCAGTGTTTTGTTGTTCGCAAAGCGCGGCCACGGCGTCGACGATAACGTCGTCTAACAATATCGAGCGAAATCAAGTCGCCCTCGTCTTCGAATAACGTGCTGTATTTTGCGCGGGCGTATTGCGTAACGCCCGGTTCGCCGTGCTTTGTGCATGCGTATTACGTAACGCCCGGTTCGTCGTGCGAGAGTTCGGGGACTCTTGGTAATAACTCTAATCCTTCACCACTTGAATGTTCAGTTCCTGATTATGTTTTCAAAACAGAAATCGAATCCTTAATTTTCATTTTCATCTCCCGTTTTCTTTCAGTTCATAAATTCTGAAATCAGTTGCTCAAACCTTGACGTGTTTTTATAATTTTGTACACAAAATCCAGCCCTTTTTGTTTCTTTGGTGGCACTTTTAGACCCGGCGTCGGCGGTCGCTTGCTCCATCGCGCCGTAAATGTAGAATTGCTCGACGCGTTTGCATTCCGGGTGAACGCCTGACAACGTCGTTTGGATGTCCGGAGAATCGGCGACCTGCAGAACTGTCTGCTTCTGCGGGCGTTACACCCAAAAATCTCTTCAAATTTCGCCGCAACTCGCGTTCGCTGCGTGCTTTTATCTCTTGACGTCCGAGTCGTTTTTACTCATCTTATTAAACGTCGATTTTACAACGGGTTCTGGTTCTTCATGCGCCGTCGTTTACAACGCGGCGTTAAACGCTTGAATAAATTTTGCGTCGCGAATTTCGGCGAAAATCTTTCGGATAATCCAAACGATAAACGGAAACAACGCCTTGGCAAGCGTTAACGTAATAAGAGACGCGGTCAATCCAGCCGCGACGACCAACCAAAATATCTGCGCGACAAGCGTTCGCGAGTTCGCTTCGATCGCCGTTTTAATCTCTTACAAACGCTATTCGATTAACGAGTTAATCGCGTCGAACGTCTCTTGCGACTTGTTGTCAAGGAAACGATTTAGCGAACCGGAGCGCTTTTTCTCCGGCGTCGTCTGTGGTTCCGGAAAAATTTCCGGTTCTTGTGGATTTGCGTCTTGACGCCGGTTGCGAAGATGGAAGTCAACAAAGCCTTCGCAATCCAGCTCGTTGTGATTGCGACCGCGGAACGCCGTTTTGTTCGACGTCGCGGGAAGCGGCGCCGGATACGACGTTTCGGGAACGGTTTCCGTAACAACTTGTTCATTCTGAGGTTGCGCGAAGGATTCCGATTTTTTTCTTCCGGATTTTCGGCGTCCTCGCGTAACGCGGGAATATCGAAATCTTCGACGGTAATCAAACTTTCGGCTTCGTCTTGCGTTTCCGGCGAACACGGTTCGGCTTCGGTCGGAGGTTGGCGCGCGACCTCGACAATTTGCGGCGTCGGCGCGCCGGTTTTGAGCGTTTTGGCTTTCGCAACATAATCTTCGACACGACTTTGAGTTTCCGGCATAAGTCCGACGACGCGTCCCATTTCTTCGTCGGCGTCGCGGCGCATTACAATGAAACTCAGAACGGTTTCAACGTTCCAAACGTCGCGAATTTCGGCGTGTAAGGACGCGCTTCAAAACAAATTTCTTTTGCTTTCATCGAGTCGACGCAAGGTTGCGCCAGTTCGCAAACGGTTCCATTGTTGAAGACGTATCTTGCGAAAGCGACGTTGTTTACGATTGGTCGCGTTTACCTTTTGGGTTGCGAATCCGCCGTTTGCGCGGTCGCGAATTTTTTTTCGTCGACTCTCGGTGAAATTTTCTTTTGCTCCTTAAAAGTCGAGCGTTCCGATTTTTCACCGGATTTTGGAAATGTAATATTTTCAAAACGTTAACCGTTCGTTTTATTTGCGTTTACGACTCGCGTTATTTTTTCGGTTGACGACGCGACGTTTTTCGCTATAGTGTAATTAAAGGACGACGGCGACGTAAGAAATCAAAGAGCGTCGTAAGAATTTCTTTTATGTCGCTTGACTTTGGCGGAACCGAAAAAAGGAACTAATAATGTCGGATATTTCCCATTTGAGTAGTGAAAACGAACCCAACGAGCAAACGCAAGATAATTCTTTGAACGCGTCCAAGGCGGACGAGGAAACGTCGGCTAAGGATAATAAAACACAGGTTTATAATTTTCTTAAAGTTCGCGATGACGAGCGAGCGCTAAAACTTGCGCGCTCTTCCGACGACGCCGGTTTAAAAAAAATAACCTTTCCCGAGGCTAAACCAAGTTGGGCCGCTTCGGGCGTCGTCTCCGTCGACGATTTGCGCGCTCGCATCGAACCTTGGCTCGGCGCGTTGTTGCAAGCGGAGCATTTGTCGCTTCTCGTTGGAAGCGGGTTAAGCACGGCTCTGCAACTTGACGTCGGAGCCCAGTCTAATAATGGGATGGAAGAAGTTACATCGAACACAAAATACGCGAAACAAATTTATCGTAAAGCTAAGGAAAGCGTGAAGGCCAGCGGACGCGTTTTATGCGGTAAATCTGACGGCGATACAGCAGAAAAGAAAGTTGAGAACGACGCAACGGTTGGCAAGGATACCGACTCGTTGTCGTCAATCAATCTAGAAGACTATTTTCGTGTTGCAAACGAATTATTGCGCGGTTTAGAAGTTCTCGACAATGAAGAAGAAAGAGAAGACGTATGGAAACTAAGAAAGGAGATCGAAGAAAAGATTCAAAATTTTGCCAATAATATTTTATCCATCGAAAACCAAATCGCGACCGCCGACGAAGAGAAACGAGAGAAAGCGTTTCAAAAACTTACGCGATTCCTCGTTCCTTTCGCCAGTCGTTCCGGCGTTCGCGAGCGCTTGAATTTATTCACGACGAACTACGACCGCGTTCTCGAAGCGGGCGCCGACGTCGCGGGACTACGGCTTGTCGACCGTTTCGTCGGCGCGCTTTCGCCGATTTTCCGCTCGTCCCGTTTGGACGTCGATATGCATTACAATCCGCCGGGAATTCGGGGCGAACCGCGTTACCTCGAAGGAGTCGTTCGCTACGCCAAGCTGCACGGTTCGATCGACTGGATTAGCGCAAACGACGAAATTCGGCGAATTGGGCTCCCGTTCGGCGCGACGACGGTCGAGCCGTATTTGCAGGCGCCGGGCTTGAACGCCGACGCGTCGAAAATTATGATTTACCCGAACGCGGCGAAAGACCGAGAGACCGCCGAATATCCTTACGTCGAGCTGTTTCGCGACTTCGCCGCCGCGATTTGCCGCCCGAATAGCGTTCTCGTAACCTACGGTTACAGCTTCGGCGACGAACATATCAACCGCGTTATTAGGGATATGTTGACGATTCCTTCGACGCATTTGCTCGCGATCGCTTACGACGACAATACGGGAAGAATTAGGAAAGCCTTCGAAGATTGGGGACGCCAAAATCAAATATCGCTGATGCTCGGGCCCGATCTCGCTAGCCTCGACGCGTTGGTCGATCATTTCTTGCCGCGACCGGCGCTCGACGAAACGTTGTGTCGTATGACGCAAAATCTGGAACGACGTTACGGCAAGTCGGGCCAAAGCGGAAATAAGGAGGGCGACCAATGACGTTTTCTCCGATCTCTTACGTCGAATCGCTGCGAATCGGAAGCGTCGACTTTGTTTCGCCGAACGAAATTAAGGTTCTGCTCGACGTCGAAGCGCCGAACAACGTCGCGCTGAACGCCGGCATCCCGCGACCCTTTCCGCGCGTCAACGAATACGCGTTGATTCCGACGGAATCCGGGCTGCTCGTCGCGCAAATCGAGTGGATCACGATCGAACGTTCGCAATATCCGAAACGACGCGGCGTTCAAGATTTTGGGCTTCTTGATCTCCCGTATCCGTTGCGAAAAATGAGTTTAAACCCGTTGGGGCTCCTCAAAGAAAAACGAGAAGGCGGCAAGACGTCGTATTCGTTTTCGCGCGGCGTCGAACGCTTTCCCTCGGTCGGCGACCCGGTTCTCACGCCGACGCCGGACCAACTGAGAGCGATCGTCGAGTCGGGAGAGAATCGCAACGTTAAACTTGGCGTAAGTCCGCTGGCCGACGGCGCGAGCGTGAAAGTCGATCCCGACCGCTTGTTTGGGCGACACTTAGCGATTCTCGGTTCGACCGGAAGCGGGAAATCGTGTTCGGTCGCCGGCGCGATTCGCTGGTCGATCGAAGCGGCGCAAGCGGAGATCGCAAAGCCGGAGGAGACGAAAGAGCAAGCGGAGCGGCAAAAGCAAGAGGAGACGAACAAGCAAAAGGCGGCGAAAGAGAAAGAGGAAATGAAACAGCCGGCGAACGCTCGCTTTATCGTTCTCGACCCCAACGGCGAATATACGTCGACGTTCAGCGGTCTCCCCGGCGTTCGCGTTTACGGCGCGGAAGAGGACGAGTCGCGCGGAATCAATCAGTTAAGGGTTCCGATATGGCTTTGGAACGGCGACGAGTGGGCGGCGTTCGCGCAAGCGAGCGAAAAAACGCAACGCCCGACGTTGATTCAAGCGTTGCGCTCGGTTCGCGATAGTCGCCAAACTGTCGAAAAACTTCCTCGCAACGATTTGCGTCGTATATTAAATAATATACGAGCGTTTATTCAAGAACAAGCGGAGGCGGAATTTCTTTGGAAAGATAGTGGCAAAAGCAAAAATTTTTATACGAGTTTACAAGCTAGCCTGAAAGATATAGAACTTGCAGACGCAACGGATATCTACCTTTTAAAATCAAAGGCTAAAAAAGCAATTCAAGATTTTTTTAAAACCTCCGTTGGCGACGCGAATTGGCCTAAGTATCCGCAAATTTCCGTCGAAAATTTATTAGGCAAATTTAACGATATTTGTTCCAAATTGGAGCTTGGCGAACCGGCGAATCCAGAAAAGAGGCTCGCGTCTTTGGATATCGAGGCGCTGTTAACACAAATTCGAGAAACTGCGATTAAATTAGGAACATCGCAATATATCGAAACGATGTTATTGCGTATTCGCACGTTGCTTTCGGACGCAAAGTTAAAGAACGTAATCGCTTACGAAGACAATATTTCCGATAACGATAACGCCGCCGATAAAATCGCGCCGCCGAGAACGCTCGCCGACTGGCTGAGCGCTTACGTTTGTCCGAGCGGCGCCGCGTCGCCGTCGATAACGGTGATCGATTTGTCGCTTTTACCGGCGGAATTGACGCATATTATCGCCGCCGTCGTCGCGCGTTTGACGCTCGAAGCGTTGCAGCGTTACCGCAAACT
>JAFSFF010000159.1 GCA_017435375.1 Thermoguttaceae bacterium | reverse complement strand
CGTCGACTTCTTGAACGGCGCGCCCGGTGTCCGCTCGGCACGTTTTGCCGGCGAAAACCCCCGTTCCGACCGGCGCAACAACGAGTTTCTGCTTGAAAAACTGACCGACGTTCCGCTCGAAAAGCGGACGGCGTATTACGTTTGCCATATGGTTTTGGCGTCGCCGACCGGCGAAATCGACTTTGAAGCGGAAGAGCGCTGCCGCGGTCGGATTTTGTTTAAGCCGAGCGGCGACAACGGTTTTGGTTACGACCCGTTGTTTGAAGTCGTCGAATTTCACCGCACGTTTGGGGAGCTTGCGCCGGAAATTAAGCGCGCGATTAGCCATCGAGCGCGGGCGACGCGGCGTCTCATTCCGAAACTTTTCGAGTTGGTCGCCGCTGGAAAACTGCCGACGATGTAATCGGATAATCGGCGTTCGTTTTTAACGTCGCGCTCGAATTTAATCGTTGAAAATAAAGAAGATAGATAACGATGGAAAATCTTAGCGAATATTGTTTGCGCGTTGCGAAAGACGCGAAAAAAGCGTCGCGCGCTCTTGCCGCCGTCTCGGGCGCAAAGAAAAACGAATGGATTAACTTGTGCGCCGACAAACTCTTAGAGCGTAAAGACGAAATTCTCGCCGAGAACGCGAAAGACCTTGACGCGGCGCGCCAAAACGGCTTGAAAGCGTCGATGATCGACCGCTTAACCTTGTCGGAAAAGACGTTGCGCGAAATGGCGACGGCGTTGCGCGAGATCGCCGCTTTCCCGGATCCGATCGGCGCGACGATCGGGTCGACGATTCGTCCGAACGGTCTTGAAGTGCAAAAAGTGAGAACGCCGATCGGCGTCGTTTTCTTTGTTTACGAATCGCGTCCGAACGTAACGACCGACGCCGCCGCGATTTGCGTTAAGAGCGGGAACGCCGTCGTACTGCGCGGCGGGAAAGAGGCGTTTCACTCGAACACGATTCTCGGACGCGTTCTCGCCGACGCGGCTCGCGAAGTCGGGTTGCCCGAATGCGCGGCGCAACTCTTGAATACGACGGATCGTAACGCGGTCGACGAATTCCTGCGTTTGCCGCAATATATCGACGTCGCGATTCCGCGCGGCGGCGAAGCGTTGGTCAAACGCGTTACCGAGAACGCGCAAATGCCGGTCATTAAGCACTTTGCGGGAAACTGCCATCTTTACGTCGACAAAGACGCCGACCCGAGCGTCGCGGAGAAGGTTCTCGTTAACTCTAAGTGTCAGCGTCTCGGGACTTGCAACACCGTCGAGTCGTTGGTCGTTCACTCGGCCGTCGCGGCGACTGCGCTTCCGCAACTTCTTGCCGCGCTTAAAGATAACGGCGTCGAGATTCGCGGCGACGAACGGACGCGCGCTCTCGCCCCGAATGTCGACGTTTTGGAAGCGACCGACGACGATTTTTATCGCGAATATTTGGCGGCGATCATTTCGGTGAAAGTCGTCGATTCTATCGAAGAGGCGATCGAACACATCAACGAACACAGCTCCGGTCATACCGAAGTGATTGTTACCAAAGATGTTAAGGCGTCGAAAAAGTTTGCGACCGAAATCGACAGCGCGGCGGTGATGATCAACGCGAGTTCGCGTCTTCACGACGGCGGTCAGTTTGGACTCGGCGCCGAAATCGGCATCAGCACCGATAAATTTCACGTTCGCGGCCCGTGCGGCGTCGACGATTTAACAAGTTATAAATACGTCGTTTATGGCGACGGGATTTTGCGCGGCTGACGTAAAATTTTATCGCGCCGTTCGGCCTCGTAGGGAGGAAAAGCGAACGGTCGAAGCCGGCGTTTGTTAACGCAAACGTCGGCTTTTATTTGGTTTAGGTTTTGACGTTTTCGAAGGTTTTTCGACGAATAATTCGATGAGTTCTCAAGTTTCGTTGCATTGCGTTCAACGTAAGTTGGCCCAAGTGTTTCTTTTAGATCGCGAGCCGTTGCGCCGCCGTCTCGTTCGTTTGCAACAAGAGTTTGAAAAGCTGGCGCAAGAACGATCGGACGCGGCGTCGCAACCTATCGGCAAGGTTGAGGATACGGCTTTTGAAGGTTGGCGGCAAAAGTTGCGAGAATTGGCCGGCGATTGCGACGCTTCGATAAAGAAAGTTGAGCAACGTCGAAAGTCTTTTCCTAAAATTACTTACGACTTGAATCTGCCGGTCTCGGAGCGGCGCGACGAATTGAAAAAATTGATCTCCGAAAACCAAGTCGTCGTCGTTTGCGGCGAAACGGGGAGCGGGAAGTCGACGCAACTTCCTAAAATTTGCTTGGAACTGGGGTTAGGCGCTCGCGGTTTGATCGGGCACACGCAGCCGCGACGCCTTGCCGCGCGTTCGATCGCGCAACGCGTCGCCGACGAATTGCAAACGCCGTTGGGACAATGCGTTGGCTACAAAGTGCGCTTTAACGACGAGACGTCGGAAAAGACGCTGATCAAGTTGATGACCGACGGGATTCTTCTCGCCGAATCGCAAAACGACCGATTTTTCAACCGTTACGAGGTCATAATCGTCGACGAAGCGCACGAGCGGTCGCTCAACATCGACTTTTTGCTCGGGATGATGAAACGCGTGTTGCGAACGCGACGCGACCTCAAACTGATCATCACCTCGGCGACGATCGACGCAAAACGTTTCGCGGAACACTTTACGTCGAACAAGGGCCCGGCGCCGATTATCGAAATTTCCGGGCGAACTTATCCGATCGAGACGCTTTATCGACCGGTCGACGAGTGGAAGCTGCGTCGCGAAGAGCGCGAACGAGACGCGGCTTCCGATTTCGACGGCGGCAACGCAAATAATCGCAACGGGTTGCGGCGGCGCGACTTAGACGACGAAGACGCGTTTGAAACGACGTTGCTCGAAGCGGTCGACGAGTTGGCGCGACGCGAACGGGGCGATATGTTGATCTTTATGCCGACCGAGCGCGATATTTTCGAGACGGCTAAGCTGTTGAAAAAACACGAGATACCGGGAGACGATTCGCGGAGAAAAACCGAAATTTTGCCGCTTTACGCCCGTTTGCCGTCGACCGAGCAGCAAAAGATTTTCGGCAAAACGAGTTGGCGCAAAATCGTCGTTGCGACAAACGTCGCCGAATCGTCGTTGACGGTGCCCGGGATTCGTTACGTTATCGACCCCGGAACGGCGCGTATAAGTCGTTATTCCGCAAGGTCTAAAACGCAACGCTTGCCGGTCGAGCCGATTTCGCAAGCGTCGGCCGACCAACGCGCGGGACGTTGCGGACGCGTCGGGCCCGGCGTTTGCATTCGACTTTATAGCGAGCGCGACTATTTGGCGCGACCGCGTTACACAACGCCGGAAATTCAGCGGACGAACTTAGCGTCCGTCATTTTGCAAACGAAAGCGCTCAAACTGGGCGCGGTCGAGCGGTTTCCGTTCATCGACCCGCCCCGAAACGCTTCAATTATCGACGGTTACAAAACGTTGTTCGAACTCGGCGCCGTCGACGAAAACAACGAATTGACCGAAATCGGACGCAAACTTAGCCGACTCCCGATCGACCCGCGTATCGGACGGATGATTTTCGCCGCCGACGAAGAGGACGCCTTGCGCGAAATTTTGATCATCGCCGCCGCGCTTGAAATTCAAGACCCCCGCGAACGCCCGCGCGAGCAACAGGAAAAAGCGGACGAAAAGCACGCGCCGTTTCTCGACGAGAACAGCGACTTTATGTCGTATCTCAAACTTTGGGATTTTTGGCAAAATTTGAAAGACAAAACGTCGCGCAACCAACTGCGCAAGGCTTGTCGCGAGAATTTTCTCTCGTACAACCGAATGCGCGAGTGGTCGGACGTTTACGTTCAGTTACTGCAACTCGTTAAAGGACAGTCGCTTGAGGTAAAGAAACGCCGCGACGATTACAACGCGATTCACCGCTCCGTTTTGACCGGGTTGTTATACGGCGTCGCTCAAAAAGAGGAAACGGGAAACGAATATCGTTCGACAAACTCCGGAAAATTCGTTCTTTGGCCCGGTTCAGGACTTAAAAAGAAACCGGCTTGGGCGGTCGGCGCCGAGCGTTTGGAGACGACGCGAGCTTATTTACGGACTGTCGCGCGCATCAATCCGGATTGGATCGAGGAAATCGGCGGACGGCTTCTCGAACGGACGCGCCGCGATCCGTTTTGGAACCGCGAGACCGGCTGCGTTCACGCGTACGAACGAGCGACGCTTTACGGGTTGACGATCGTTCCGAAACGCCGCGTTAATTTTGGGCCGATCGACCCGGTAAAGTCGCGTCAAATATTTATTTACGACGCGTTAGTAAATCGCGATTTCGACTGTTCGCTTCCGTTTTTCGAACATAACCGCGCCGTTTTTGAAGAAGCCGAACGACTTCGCGACAAGTTGCGAAAGTACGATTTTCTTAAGTCGCTCGACGCGATTTACGATTTTTACGACGCAAAGTTGCCCGACTCCGTTTACGACGCCGTTTCGCTTAAAAAGTGGTGGAAGAAGGCGCCGCAAAAGAAACGCGAAGCGTTGTTTGCGAAGCTCGACGATTTTTGCGCGGGCGCGATCGACGCGGAAACCGCCGCCGCGTTTCCGGACGAAGCAACGTTCGACGGTAATTCGCAACTGCCGCTAAAATATCGGTTTAGCCCAGGAGATTCTGACGACGGCGCGTCGTTGATTGTTCCGTTGGAAGGTTTGCGACAGATTGAAACGCGTCGGCTTGGCTGGCTGGTGCCGGGCCTCGTCGAGCAAAAAATCGTCGCGATGTTGAAAACGCTTCCGAAGGAGATTCGGCGTGAAATCGTCCCGATTCCTGATACCGCGCGAGAGATTGTCAAACGGATTTCTTTTGGCGACGGTTCGCTCGAAGAGGTTGTCGCGCAAGAGGTTAGTAGGTTGGCGGGACGGCGGACGACGGTTGCGGATTTCGATCTCGAACGAACGCCGCCGGAATTGTTGCTAAACCTTAAAGTCGTCGACGACGCCGGGGAACTGTTGGCCGAGGGGCGCGACGCCGGCGAATTGCGCGAACGACTCGGCGTCGAGATGAACAAATCGATCGGCGCCGTCGTCGACCCTCAATGGAACCGCGACGGTTTAACGACTTGGGACTTTGGAACATTGCCGGAATCGATTTCGATCGCGCGCGGTTCGCTGACCGTTTCGGCTTATCCGGCCCTTTGCGACCCGCGATTTTTGACGAATTCGTTTTCGCCGAGCGCGCCGGAAGCGCGAACCGTCGCGACGCGCCTTTTCGACTCGAAAGATAAAGCGTTTCGCAATACGAAGTTAGGCGTTATTCGACTTTTCAATTTAGCTAATTCGCGCGACTTAAAAACGCAAGCGCGTTGGCTGCCGCAACTCGATAAGCTGCAAACATTTTCGCGAGCGATCGCCGATTTCGATTTGACGGCGGCGCTCGCGGAAACGATCGGAGCGCGGGCGCTCGACCTTGACGACGCGACGTCGTTGCCTGCTAACGAAGGAGAATTCAACAACTTAGCAAAGCGCGGACGAGAACGAATCGGGTACGCGACGCAGGACGTCGCCGGTTGGATCGTTCGCTTTCTCGAGAATTACCAAGAAGCGCGGTTGGCGATCGAGAAACGACGGGGCGGGGCGGCGAACGCGGTCGCGGTTGACGCGGCGTCGCATCTGGCGCGTTTGACGGAGCCGCGTTTTTATTTGACGACTCCTTGGGTTTGGTTGAAGGAGTTTCCGCGTTATTTTAAGGCGATTTCGGCGCGGTTCGAGAAATGGCAAAACGGCGGAGCCGCGACCGATTCCGCATTTGCGCAAGAGCTAAACGCCTATTGGGAAAGGTATTGCGAAGCGTTCGAACGAAACGAAAACGCCGGGATTTTCGACCCTGAACTCGAAACCTTCCGTTGGGCGCTCGAAGAATACCGCGTTTCGTTGTTCGCGCAAAAGTTAGGCACCGCGATGAAAATTTCGGCGGTTCGACTTGAAAAGCAGTGGGAAAAAACGGTTCGATAACTGGCCGTTAAACGCCGACGTTAAAACAGGTTAAGCGTTTGGCAAAACCCGACGGCGCCGAGGAGCGGAACGCCAAAATTCGAACGCGATTAAGAGGGCGAACGTTCCCCAAAAGACGCGATTTAACCGCCGACGCGCGCTTGTTTTATCGAGCGGCGCGTCGGCGTTTTTTTGCGTCGGGACGTCGTGTTCGACGAACGTTTTGGTTGCGGAGTCGGCGTTGGAAACTTCGGAGTTGCAACAGGTTGCGAGCGACTCTTGAAGCGCGAAGTCGACCGCTTTTTCGACGAGCGGAACGAACGACGGCGCGAACGCAAGCGCGCTTATCGAATCGTCCGGAGCGGTCGCGCACCAAACGACGACGCCGTTATTCGGCGCGGATAAACGAGTTAACGTCGGCGCGGCGGACGTCGTGTCGCGAAGAACGGGAAGAGCGTCGGAACCGACGAGCGGGAAAGAACGCCAAACGGGGAGCGCGGCGACGCCGGAACGCTCGAAACCGGGGAACGCGGCGGCGAAGGCGCGCTCTTTAACATCAACGTTCGCAACGGTTTGAAGCGCGTCGCGGACGGCGGCGTCGGTCGACGCTTCGAGGGCGCCGGTCGCCGGTTCGAACGCGGCGGAAAGCGTTTGCGCGTCGAGTTTCCAGCGGCGCCACACGGCGTCCCAACGTTTGGCGTCGG
>JAFSFF010000020.1 GCA_017435375.1 Thermoguttaceae bacterium | reverse complement strand
CTTGCCCCCTCTCATTCCCGGAGGAAGCGGAACGCCGACGACGGTAAAATAAGCGGTTCCGTATCGCAGAACCTTGCTCGTAATCGCGTTCGTAAGGCGCCAATCCGACGGCAACCGACGTTTCGCCGCCTCTTCCGTCGCCGCCGCCCAAGCGCGAGACGCTTCTTCGAGTTCCGGAACGCCTTCCTCTTTCATCCGTTCCAACGCTTTTTTCAGCCCTCGAAATCTTCGGTCGATATCAAAATTAAACGCGGGCATTTCCTCTTTTCCTTCCCGTTTCACTCACTCCGCGACGCGCAAAAAACGATTCGCCGTCCCGGCGTTCGCCAAGCCCATTCCCAAACGCGAGCCGTCGTCGCGTCGACGCAAACCTTGTAAAATCGCGTCGTTCCGTCCGAGTCGACAATTTCGAGCCCGTCCCCGACTCGCGGAAAGCGCGTCTTCCCGTCGACGGTCGGCAAGTCCGCCGTCTCGACGCCGAACCGCGAAACCGCTCGCGCCGCGCCGTACTCGTTCCCCGTCGCGCCGTCGACTCCGGACGTTTCGCAAGAGACGCGAAGGCGCCGACGTTCGCCGCCGTCGAAAACGAGCGTCGCGTCGACGCCGAGCCAATTCGCGACGCCGCCCAAGAGCCCGAAAAGGTCGAAACCGTTCCCGTTCATCGATTTTTCACCGTCGCGTCTTCCGTCAAGTAAATTTGCGTTCCGTCGTCGAGCGTAAAAACGACTTGAATCCGATACGTTCCCGACTCCGGAAAAATTTGGTTCTCGCCGACGTCGGGCGTCCAAATAAAGTTGTAGCCTTCCGTTTCGTCGGCGACCGGCGCTTCGACCGGCAAAACCGGCGCTTCGAGAACGAGCGACGTCGGAAGCGCGACTCCGTCCCACCCTGAAACGACGACCGCTTGCGCCGAAACCGGTCGATAAGCGACCGCGCCGAACGTTGTTTCGCCGACCGAACCGGTGCGCCAAACTGTCGCTTCGACGCTCGCGACTCGCTCCGCCGGAACCCAAGCTCCGGAAAGCGGCGACTTAATTTTCGCGTAAACGCAACAGTTTTCGCCGACTTTCGGTTCCTTTCCGTCGACAAACATAATCCCCCCCTCGCTCGCTTTCCAAACGCTCCCTTCGCTCGTCGGCGCAACCGCGATCGAAATCGTTCGGCATTGATAAAACTCGACGCTAGACCAAGCGGAATCGACGTAAAACGTTTGACCGTCGAAGATTCGGAAACGTTCTCTTCCGCTTAACGCGACGGTTAGCGGCGACGCGTCCTCCGTCGGCGTTATTGCCAGCGTCTCCCAACCGTTCGGCGCGGCCGCGTTTTCGCGTTCGACGCAAACTCGCGCCGTTTCGTCGGTTGCGCTCCATTCGAGTTTCGCGGTCGTCGGGCCGGTCGCGGTCGCGGCGAACGTTTCGACCCCGGCGGAATTGTCGACGGCGCGAACGTAAGTTTCGAACGTCGCGGCGGTTAAGTCGGTTCCAACGGGCGAAGCGAAATAACCGACGCCCGAAAACGTCGCGGCCCCGACGGTCGCGGAATCCCGGACGGCTAAAATCGCGTCGACGTAAGTCGCGGCGTTTTCGCCGGTTCCGTCGTTTGCCTCGGACGTCTCGACGGGCGAAAACGCAACCGTCGCGTCGCTTTGAATCGACGCCGACGCGACGTCGACGTTTCCGCCGTTTATCGCCAACGTCGCTCCTGCGTAAACCGACAATTTCGCCGCGCTAACCTTTGCGCCGACGACGGTTAAAATCGAATCGGCGTTAACGGTTAACGTTCCCGTTACGTCGACGTTTCCGCCGTCGACGGTCAACGCCGCTCCGGAGGAAATCGACAGCGAAGACGTCGACAAGCCGTCGCCGTTAATCGTCGCGTCTTGCGCCGTTACGTCGCCGCCCAACGCGGAAAAAACCGCGTCTTTCTCGGCGCCGACGACAACGATTCGCGACCCGTTTTCGAGCGTTAACGGCGACGCGGAAACTATGCCGCCGTCGACAGTTAAGACAGCGCCTTCCGGCAACGATATTATCGCCGCCAAGTTTAAAGCGACAACGGTTAACGTTGCTCCTGCGGACAACGAGAGCCGACCAAGGCTTGCGTCGCCGTCGCCGCCGATCAACGTCGCGGCGTCGGAAACCTTCAACGTTTCCACTTGCAAAAACGAGCCGACTTTCGCACGTCCTGTCAGTCCGACAAAGGCGGCGCCGTCGGAGTAATATGTCGAGCCGTAAATCTTTTGACCGGTTAACGTTAGCGCAAGCGTTTGGCTGACCGGCGTTTGCGAAATATCGACGATAAAATCGTTCGCGGAACCGGCTCCGGCGACCGTCGCCGATTTTTTCGGCGCGAAAATTATCGGCGTCGAACCGTCGGAAAGTCCGGTAAAATCGTCGGTTGCGCCGGTCGGAGTCGTCCACTTAACCGTATTGCACACCGCGCGCGGCGACCCGGTCGCGGCAATTCGCGCCGTCGGTTTTTGGAAATTGACATAAATGTTGTTACACCCGGTCGACCCGTTCTCGACGGTCGCAATTTCCGAGATTTGGAGGTTATAGTTGTTGTAAGTCCCGTTCGCGTAAAGTTTGACCGCCGACACAACCGTCGTAAACTTTGCGGTCGGCGCGATTTGCAACGCGTCGGCGTCGCCAAAATAAAATTGTTGCGGGAAGTAAACGTAATCGCCGAAACGACTTGCCGCCGAGCCGGATATTTGCAAGCGGGACGTTCCGGCCGCGTTGCGCACCGTCGAGCCGTATCCAAAATCAAAAACGCCGGCGACTAACGACAACGTCGACGCGCCGTTGTTTTTGACGCCGAGCGACGTCCCGCCGCCGACAACGAGTCGCGACACGCGAAACGAGCTAACGTCAAACGTCGGCGCTCCGTCGACGAAGACGGCGTCGCTT
>JAFSFF010000019.1 GCA_017435375.1 Thermoguttaceae bacterium | reverse complement strand
GAGAAAAAGCTAGAAAGAGCTATAAAGAGCTAGAAAGAGCTAGAAAGAGCGAGAAAAAACGCCGCCGAACGGTTCGCGCGGGGGAACGTTCGGCGGCGCGGGGAAAAGCGCGGCGTTTGGGGGTTGCGAGAGCGTCGATTTTAGTTTATTGGCGCGTTATTCGAGCGGCGCGACGCTTAAACGGTCGACTTTCAACGCCGCGTCGCAAGCGCGGACGCCGACGCGACCCGAAACAAACGGCGCGTCGTCGACGCAACGCAACGCTTCGGCGCCGTCGACGAAAACGACGATCTCGCCGCCGCGCGCTTCGATTCGCAGGTCGATCTTTTGGTTCGGCTCGAAACGGAACTCCTTGCGCGCCAACTCTTTCCAGTCGAACTCGTGTTTGCCGAGAACGACCGCGTTCCGAGCGAAACCGACGAAGTAGCCGCGGAAGAAATTCGTTCCCAATTTCGGCGAGTTGTTCGGGCCGCCGAGCGCGGGCGCTTGGACGCGGAAAACGACGCCGCCGTTCGGACGCCCGTCGAGGAATTCGAGCGTCGCGTCGACGCGGTAGTCGCCCCAGGCCGCGTCGCCGTAAAGCCGCTTGCCGAACGGGTTTTTCCCCTGCGAAACGAGCGCGCCGTCGACGACTTCCCAAGCGCCGTCGGAGTAAGCCGGAGCGTCGAACTCGGCGGCGAAATCGGCGGTTTGCGCGACGGCGGCGCCTTGCGTTAAGTCGAGTCGCGACAAGAGGAACGACGAACCGGACGCGGCGGCGATTCGGAGTCGAACTTTTCCCCGGGGAAGCGCGATTTGACGGCGAAGCGCGGTCGCGAACGCGGCGTCTTGCGTCGCGGGAAGGGCGATTTCGACCGTTTGCGGCGCGTCGGAACCGGCGACTTCGAGCGTCGCTCGCGCTTCCTTGGTCGTCGAGTAACGGAGCGCGACGTCGTAAAGTCCGGCTTCCGCGACGTCAAGTTCGAGGGAAAGCGCGTCGCCGTTTCGAAGTTCCGCGACGCGTTGACGCTTGCCGCTTTTCGTCGCGACTTCGACGGGAGCTTTCCCCGCGACCGTCGAGCGGTAACCGAACGAAAGGGCGCCCGGAACCGGTTCGGCGAGTCGAGCGGCGCTCCGGCCTTCGGTCGCGGCGGTCGCGCCGAGGAAGCCGAAAAGCGCGTCCGGCGTCGACGTAAAATAGCCGATTTTGCCGCTTCCGAGCGCGGCGTTCTCCAACTCGGCGAGCTTGCGGTCGTCGACGTAAAACGCGTAACGGTCGCCCGTTCGCTCGACTTGAACCGAACGGAGCGACGCGAACGAAACGGGTTCGCCGAACGCGGGAAGCGGAGCGGTTTCGGTCGCCGTTTCCTTGCCGTCGACGGTAAAAACGACGCGAACGCCGTTTGTCGAACCGTCGATTTCGACGCGACCGAAATTTTGCGCGTCGCGGTAAGCGAAGAGGGCGCCCGCCTTGCCGGTTTGCGCCGGGAGCGCGACGTTGAACTCGGCGGTGAAGTCGGCGTCGAAAGCGGCGCCGCGCAAGAGGACGGCGGTTTCGGCTCCGAGGCGGAGGAAACCGTCGGCGAGACGCGGGGCGGCGTCCGGCGAGTTCGCGTCGGCGAGCGGGGCGAGGCGCGCGAGGTCGGCGTCGGCGTCGAACCAAGCGGCGACGTCCGGGAGCGGGAGCGTTTGCGGCGTCCGCGTCGGCCCGACGACCGTCAAAACGTCGCGGTTCAAGACGAGGCGATCGATTCGAGCGTCGCGAACCGGCCAACCGCGAACCTTGCCGCGTCCGAGGAGCGTGTGGTAAGCGAGGTAATATAGGTCGAGATTCGGGCCCTTGACGACCGAGTTGTGCCCGATTCCGACCGGCGCGGCTTCCGTCGAGACGAGAACCGGATTGTCCGGAACCGGCGTTAAGTCGAGCGGCGACGAACCGGAGGCCGCGTCGATTCGGTAACCGCGACTGAAGACGTGGTTGCCGCAGTACGTCGCGTAATAAACGCCGTCGACGCGGAAAACGTTCGGGCCCTCCGTCCAACCGCGCATATTCAGCTTCGTCGCGAGCGGTTTCGGGTCGACGACGTTCGGCGCCGTCATTCGGTAAGCGCGAATCGCCGGGTCGGCGGCGGAGTAAAAATAAGCGTCGGCGGCGCCGGTTTCGGCGTTCGGCTCGTCGTCGATAAAGGCGGAGCCGTCGATGCTAAGGCCGAAGTTCTCCGTAACGCGCTCGAACGGGCCGGTCGGCGCGGCGGCGCGGTAGATATAATGGCCGCGACCGGCGGGAGACGTAATCATATAGAACGCGTCGTTCCAACGGAAAACCTCCGGCGCGTAGGCGCCCTTCGAGGTCGGGTCGACGCAGCAGACGCCTTCGTAACGCCAGTTCGTCAAGTCGACCGAACTCCAACAGCGGACGCCGATTTGGTCGTCGCGCGTACTCGGGTAAAGGTAATAGCGACCGTTGAAGCGCAAAACGAACGGGTCGCCGAAGCCGTAATCGGGCCAAGCGTCCGACGTTTCGGCGGACGCGACCGGGTTGCGGTAAACGACCGAGGGGAACGCGGCGTCGGAGGGCGCGTCGGCGAACGTCGGAACGGCGGCGAGCGTCGCCAAGACGAAAGAAAGGAGCGTTCGGAACATCGAAGAACCTCTTGCGGAAGGACGGACGGGAAGAAAAACGACGGGACGGCAAAATCGCGACCGGCGCGACTTCGCTCCGATTATACCGCCGATTTCGCGGTTTCGCAAGAACCGAAGCGCGTCGAAAGGAGAAAAACGAGAGCAAAACGAGAACGAACGGCGCGACGAGGAGGGAAAATCGGGCGCGCAAGAAACGACGGCGCGTCGACGCGTTCGGAGCGGCCCGACTTCGGAAAGGCCGTCGCGGTCAAACGGGAAGACCGCCTCTCAAAAACGCGTCGACGAGTCGACGGAACAAAAGACGTGAAAGCGCCGATGAAAGAGACTCGCGACCCGTTTCACGACGCTTAGGAACGTCGCGAAACGGGGAAATCGCGGGTCGATCAAAAGTTGCCAAGCAAAGTTGCGTTTCAAAGGTTGCGCGTCAAGGATGAAGTCGCCGCGTTATTCGGCGATGAGAATCGCTTCGT
>JAFSFF010000158.1 GCA_017435375.1 Thermoguttaceae bacterium | reverse complement strand
GGGCGCCAACCGTCGTAAAGGCTCGCGCCCATTTGGAGGGACGTCGCGATCGGACGGCCGGTCAAGCGATAGTTGCGGAGCGTCCAAGGGGCGAGCGCGGCGGCGAAAAGGACGACGGCGGTCGCGGCGACGATAAGGAAAGCGGGAAAAACGCGGCGTTTTGCGGTGGGTTTAGCGGTTGCGTTGAGTTTAGCGGTCGCGTCGAGTCGAAAGGTTCGACGGCGGACGCGCTTTTCGGCGGGGAAAACCCAAAAGCGAAACGCAAACGCAAAAAACGTCGCGAACGGGAGGAAGTAAAGCCAACTCGGGCGCAGGTAAACGGTCGCCGCCGAAAAAAGTCCGAGCGCGACGCCGGAAAGGAGGAGGCGAACGAACGACGGCGGCGCGTCGACGAGGAAAAAACGGAGCGACGGCGCCGGTCGGGGCGATTTTAACGGTTCTTGCGATTCAAAATCGACGGACGGAGGCGCGAGGAGACCGAGTCGACGGGCGACGTCGAGCGCGGCGAGATGTTGAAGAAGCGCGAACGTTAAAAACGGCTCTTCAGATAAAACGAGAACGCTTTCGAAGACGAGCGTCGGTTCGAACGCCGCGACGAGCCCGGAAAACGCCGCGACCGACCGCCGTCGAAAATAAGCGAACGCAAGGAGGCCGACGAGACCGACGTTCGCCGTTCCGAAACAAACGCCGAGAAAACGCGCCGCGAAAACGGGCGGATTTTCGCCGAACGTCCAAAAAAGCGGAGCCAACAACGCCGGATAGCCGGGCGTTCGGAAGATTTCCCAACGTCGCTCTTCGTCGAAACGGTAAGGTCGCCCGAACGCCAGCGCGCGCCCGAGCTTCCAATAGGAGTCGCTGTCGCCGAAGAAAAACGGGCCGTCGACCGGCGCGGCGGTTCGCTCGGTTGGGGAGGGCGGGGCGGGAGAAGGGACGGACGTCGGCGCGATCGGCGAGGATTGCGCGACGGAATCGGGCGCGACGCCGGGAACGAACGCGGCGCTTCGAACGCGGTCGTCCCAATAAAAAGCGGCGGCGAGTCGCGTTAAAAAAGCGGCGAGGAGAAGGAAAAACCAAAATCGTTTCATCGACGGCGGCGCGGGGGCGTTAAAGTCGTTGCAACCGTTAAAACGGCGTTAAGGCGACTGCCTGCGAACGGCGTTAAAAGGAACGCGGGCCGGTTCGCGGACGTTCGTCGACAAGGCGGGCGACGGCGCCGGAATCGAGCGCGGCGCGGAACGCGGCGAGGTCGGGATAAATCGCGTCGCTCAAAAACTTAATCGCCCAATTCGTCGCCATCGGCGAAATCGTCAAAATCAGCGCGCCGTTGCGCCAAGCCTCCCAAATTTCGATCGCGGAGCCCATCGACGCTTCCGGAACGAACGCGACCAAAACGTCGATTTCCGTTCCGCACATTCGATTATGTCCCAAAAAGACTTTTTTGCCCGTTTCCGGCGAGTAAAAGAGCGAATCTTTGTTGCGCTCGAACGGGTCGTAAACGTCGGCGTTCGGGAACGCTTCCGCCAACGCTTGTTTGATTTCGGCACGGTAATCTTGCGAATGGATCGCTTCTTCGACGATCGAACCTTGCATCAAACCGGCGATAAAGAATTTTTTCATCTCGACAACTCCCAACGGCGCGGCAAACGACCGGAAACGAGGGCGAAAAAGAAAAACGACGGACGCCGAAACGTCCGCCGTCAAAATTCGACGCCGTCGCAAAACGCGGCGTCGGCGTCGCGGAAAACGAGCGATTAGTCGACGTAACGGCGAACGACGAGCGTAACGTCTTGACCGCCGAAACCGAAGCTGTTGCTCATCGCGACGTCGATTTTAACGCGGCGCGCGACGTTCGGAACGTAATCGAGGTCGCAATCGGGGTCGCGGACTTCGAAGTTGATCGTCGGCGGCGCGACGTTGTCGCGAATCGCCAAGAGGCTGTAAATGCACTCGGTCGCACCGGCCGCGGCGATGAGGTGCCCGGTCATGCTCTTCGTGCTGGAGACTGGAATTTGATAGGCGCGGGGGCCGAAAACTTCGCGAATCGAAAGGGATTCGACGCGGTCGTTGACGCTGGTGCTGGTGCCGTGCGCGTTGATGTAGTCGACGTCGTTCGGCGTAAGACCGGCGTCTTCGAGAGCGTTGCGCATACAACTGATGGCGCCGCGTCCTTCCGGGTGAATGTCGGTGATGCGGTAAGCGTCGGAGGTGGCGCCGTAGCCGACGATTTCGCCGTAAATTTTCGCGCCGCGCTTCTTCGCGTGTTCGAGTTCTTCGAGAACGAGGACGCCCGCGCCTTCGCCGAGGATAAAGCCGTTGCGGCGTTTGTCGAACGGACGCGACGCTTTTTCCGGCTCGTCGTTGGACGTGCTAAGGGCGGTGAGGAGGTTGAAACCGGTAACGCCGAACGGGTGAATCATCGAGTGCGCGCCGCCGGCGAGCATCACGTCGGCTTCGTCGCGGCGGATAAGTTCGGTCGCTTCGCCGATCGCTTGCGCGCTCGCGGCGCAGGCGGTGAGGCAGTTGACGTTCGGGCCTTTGGCGCCGAAGTAGGCGGCCAAGTGCGCGGCGGGCATATTCGGCTCTTGTTCGAGTTCGCGAACCGGGTTGAGGATTTCGAGCCCTTTTTCGATGAACTTCGCTTCGTCGAATTCGCCGTTTTCGCCGAGCCCGGCGAGGGTCATCGCCGCGAAATCGTCGAAGTTTTGAGCGCCTTCGCCCGCGCCGGTGTAAACGCCGAAACGTTCGGGATCAAGGTTGGTTCCGTCGTCGCCGAGGAGCCCGGCGTCTTTCATCGCTTGATAGCCGGCGCCGATCGCGAACTTCGTGTGGCGATCTTGCAGTTTCCAGTCGTCGGGGTTTTCTCCGATCGCGGAAATATCCCAATCCTTCACTTCGGCGGCGATCTGGGTTACAAAATTCGAAGCGTCGAACAAGGTGATGCGACCGACGCCCGATTCGCCTTTGAGCAGACGGCTCCAAACCGTTTCAACGTCGGCGCCCAGCGGCGTAACCAGACCAATACCCGTAACGACAACTCGACGATTCATATAATCGGAACTCCTTTGTTAAAATCCTTCTTAAGGGGGGGAACGTTCGCGGCGTTCGCTTGAAAAAGGGGGCGGGCGGCGTCGGCAAACGCCGTTGGGAGCGCGAACGTTCGAAGAAGAACGGAAAACGCGCCGAACGCCGACTTCGTTAGGCGAGGGACGGATCGCGGAGGGGGCGACCGTCGGCGTCGACTCCGACGTCGTACATCCCGTAGGCGCGCACGAGGTCTTCGAGGTCTCCTTCGGCGAACTGGCGTTTGTTGTTGAATTCGTTGCCGAGGTGAGCGAAGACGAGGACGCCTTCGGCGATTTTTTCGCCGCCGCGGCGGACGGCGACGGTCGCCATCGAGCCTTCTTCGTTGATATAGTCGGCTACGGCTTCGTATTCGAGGACGTCGCCGGGCGTGATTTCGGTTTCGAAAAACGTTAGTTTCGGAATTTTACCGAGAACGACTTTTTTTTCGAATTGGGTGGCTTCGTTGACCATCAGTCCGGCCGTTTGCGCCAAACCTTCGACGATCAGCGAGGCGGGCGCGATCGGATGGAAGGGAAAGTGGTCGCGCAAATGACCTTCCGCTCGCGTGATTGTTTTTAAAGCGCAAGCTCTTTTTCCGCTTTCAAAGACGGTAAACCGATCGATCCAGTACCAGTTCATGCGTTGTGTTCGCTTGTTATTTTGGTCGCGACGATTCGATTTTATCGCAAAACGACGAGAACGCGCGAATCGTTTCTAAGAAGGCGACCGACGCAAAATCGAATAGGGGCGAGGTGGGCAAAACGCGCAAAATCTCGATTCGCGCCGTCGAAGTCGAGGCGCGAATCGGGATTTAGAAGGTTTCGAACTTTGACCGAATTAGGCCAATTTTTGTTCGACGACGCCGCACAGGTCGGCGACGGTCAAAATTTTCGCGATGTTTTGAACCATCGGGTTTTGTTTGAACGCGTCGAGGTTGGCGTTCGGAAGGCGTTCTTCGAGGATCGCGAGACCGGCCGGAGTGAGTTTGCCGTCGACGACGTATTCCGCGTTCGAGAAAAGGTCTTCCGGAATGAGTTCGCTGCGGTCGATTTTGATGTCGAACGCTTTTTCGAGGTTGAAGACGATTTCAAGCAAGTCGATCGATTCGGCGCCGAGGTCGTCGACCAGCGTCGCTTCCATCGTAACTTCTTCTTCGTCGACGGCCAACGAATCGACCAAAACTTCCGAGACCGCGGCTAAAATTTCTTCTTTCGTCGCCATTGAAGGCTCTCCTTATTTACTAATAGTGGAACGAGCGCCGCAAAGGAACGCTCGAAAACGAGTTAATCTGAAACGTCGGGCGCGTTCGGCGCCAAACGACGCGGCGCTCAATCGGCGAGCGGATTCGGCATATCGGGCCAAAGGAGCGCGAGTTCTTCTTTCAAACGACCGACGATTTTCGCGTCGAAACACGCCCGGTGCGGCGAACGATCGGCCAAGTTATATTTGGCGAGCGTCAGTTGAGCGCGAATGCGGACTTGACCTTCGATCGCGCCTTGAGCTTTGACGACCGTCTCGTTTTCCGTGTCGGAAACGATTTTCGACGACACGACGAGCGTTTGGCCCGGCTGTAAAAATTGCCCGAACTTAACGTTTTTCGTCTCTTTTAAAACGACGACGCTGTGCGCGAAGTTTTCGCCGACGCGAACGAGCCAAGCGGACGCTTGCGTCATCGCTTCGATCATCAAAACGCCGGGCATCACCGGAAATTTCGGGAAATGATCGCGCAGGTATTCCTCGGCCATCGACAGCGATTTCGTCGCGACGATGGAGTCGCCCGGGTTGAGTTCGTCAATTTTGTCAATTAATGAAAAATACATCGCAACATTTCCTTCAAAGCGACGCGGCGAAGGGGGCGCGGCGGTCGAATAAAACGGCAAACAACTTAAAGCGACGCGGATGACGCCGCTTGCCGACGACCGAACTAAGGGCGTTTTTGCATTTGTCGGCAAACGTCGGAGGAAAATTCAGTTTCTTCGGCGAAAAGGTAAAATTTTCGTTGTTTTAAAGGGCCCGACTCCGCGAAATCTCGACGACGGCGCGAAGACGAGCGGCGGTGAAAACGAAACCGAGTTTCTTTCGCGTTTACCGACGTTTTATCGCAATCATTATATTCGTTTTTTTTAGCGACGCAAGCGCCGGGAACGGCTATCTTAACGCGTCGCGGCAAATTTTAGCGTTTTTCGGCGCCCCTTTTCGATTTAATCCGAATAAACCGTCCTTATATAATGAAACGGAATAGAGAAAACGACGCGAAAAACTTGGCGTTAACGTCGAAAGGAAACCTAAAAACGTCGAACAAACGTTGAGATAGAATAGCGAAGAAAGGAAAAACGAGCAAGGTTTGCCGTTTGTGAAGCGTTTGATAGTCGAGGCGAATACGCGGGACAGAGCGCGAGGAATTTTCGAGAAACGTCGGAGGAACGGGGGGATTGCGCTTTTACTTTCGCGGCTTCTTCGGTATAATTTGAAACTGGCGTCGGCTTCGTCGCGGGGGCGTCGTCGGAAAAACGCGGCGTAAACGGTATGTAGGGAGAAACAAGCGATGATTTGCGTTACGATCGGCTGCGGAAGCCACAAACGAATGATCGAGGAACACCAAAAACTGGCGGCGGACGGCGTTCGTTTCGTCGAGTTGCGACTCGATTATTTGCGCAAAAAGCCGGAGTTGCATCGTTTGTTGCCGGAGCGTCCGACCGCCGTTTTGGCGACCGCGCGGCGCAAAGAGGACGGCGGGCAGTGGCGCGAGAGCGAGGAAGCGCGCTTGGGGTTGCTGCGCGAACTGATTGTTTCCGGCGTCGAATATATCGACTTGGAAGTCGACGTCGCGCCGAAAATTCCGCGTTTCGGCAAGACGAAGCGCGTCGTCAGCTATCATAATATGGAGGAAACGCCGGAAGACCTCGACGGTTTGCGTCAAAAGATGCTCGCCGAGTGCGACCCGGACATTATCAAGATCGCGGTAACGCCGAAATCTATCGGCGACGTCTTCCGCTTGGTCGACTTTCTGCGCCGCGCGAACGCTCCGGAGCGAATCCAAGCCGGGGAACCGAAGACGCTTGGGATTTCGATGACGGAGTTCGGCTGGTTTACCCGCGTTCTTGGGAAGCGGTTCGGTTGTCCGTATACGTACGCCGGTTTCTCCGAAAAACGGATTCTCGCGCCCGGTTTGCTCCCGTATAAAACGTTGCGCGACCTTTACCGATACGACGATATCGACGCCGAAACGAAAATCTTCGGGGTGATCGCCGATCCGGTTCAACACTCGCTGAGTCCGGCGATTCACAACCGTTCCTTCGTCGAGATGGGGCTGAACTGCGCTTACGTCCCGTTCCGCGTCGCGCCGGAGGATTTGGACGAATTTATCGAACGCGCGCCGGAGCTCGGCGTTTGCGGGTTGAGCGTTACGATTCCGCATAAGGTCGAAGTCATTAAGAAGCTGAACGGCTTCGTCGACCCGGCGGTTAGCGCGACCGGCGCTTGCAACACCGTCGTTTGGGGCCCGGACGGACGTTTGAACGGGTACAACACCGACTATCTGGCGGCGCTTTTGAGTATCGAAACGGCGATGGGGCGTAAAGTCGGCGCGCCGAGTCCGCTTCAAGGGGCGAGCGCGATGGTGCTCGGAGCGGGCGGCGCGGCGCAGGCGGTCGCTCGCGGTTTGAAAGATCGCGGCGCTCGAGTGATTATCGCGGCGCGTTCGGAAGAGAAGGGGCGCGACGCGGCGAAGCGGCTCGGGTGCGAGTTCTGCTCTTGGCAAGACCGCGGCGCTTACGTCGTTCAAGTCTTGGCGAACTGCACGTCGGTCGGGATGTTCCCGAACGTCGACGAGTCGCCGATGGAGCAACAAATGTTGCGCGCCGGAACGGTCGTTTTCGACGCGGTGTACAACCCGGAAACGACGTATCTCCTGCGGATGGCGCGCCAACGCGGGTGCAAAACGGTTTCCGGCGTCGAGATGTTCGTCGGGCAAGCCTGCCTGCAGTACAAGCTCTTTACCGGGCAAAAGGCGTCCGGGTCGTTTATGCGCTCGGTTGTTCGCGGCGCCTTAAGCGCGGTGCGGACGACTGCGGAAGAAATAAACTGATTGGGTTGCTAAGTCGTTGAAAACGTTTGAGTTAAGAGACTGCGGCGCGTCGGTTTCGGCGTTGGTCTCGCTCGGGTCGAACTTGCCTTCCGAGTGGGGCGCGCCGGACGAAACGCTCTTGCGCGCCGTCGAGCGTCTCGACGCGATTTCGGAACGCTTGACGGTTCGAGCGGTTAGCTCGATTTGGCGCACCTTTCCGGTCGGCGGCCCGGCGAGTCCGTCGGGACAGTCGGTTTTCGCGAACGCCGTCGCGGCGGTCGAGACGACGTTGGGGCCGTTCGAAACGCTCGCGACGTTGCAAGCGATTGAGCGGGAGGCGCGGCGCGTCCGCAAGGTCTTTTGGGGGCCGCGAACGCTCGACCTCGACTTAATTATTTTCGGAAACGAAATTCTAACGTCGCCGACGTTAATTCTGCCGCATCCGCG